>CAYMEO010000095.1:0-8126 GCA_964389705.1 uncultured Spirochaetia bacterium | reverse complement strand
TTACACATATCGAAACTCGCAATTGTTGGTGTTTTATTTGGGCCAGTGTATTCAATAACTGCGATTACCTGTCAAAAGCATCCCCAACCGTCTATGAGGCCATCCCTAGCGGGTCCAGCCACAATCAGGGAATTCGAAAAAGAGGGATGGTCTATTCTATAGGTTATGAGGGCAATGGTTTTCAGACTACCTGGTATTGAGTTCTTTTCAGGAAAAAGCTCGAAGTGATAGACTGGTTTTTCTTGACGATTATTATAACTGTACGGTGTAGCAAGCGCGCGAAAGAGGATTTGGCTATTGCCCAAACTCGATTTGAGAGCAGCATCTATTATTTTGGTTTGATCACCGGATAAAACGGCTTGTTTTAACTCAATGCTATCTAAGATTCTATTGAGCCACCGCTGGGCCAGTTCATTGGCGGCTCTGGCGTCATTTTGTACTTTGAATGCAAAGATCCATAGAGCAGCCATCAATATTAAAAGTATGGATAATCCAAATACATCCCAGCAGCGCAAATGGCGTGCACGCTCCAGTGCCCGCTGTCTTGCAACCTCTATTTGCTCTTGCTTCAGTCGTTCTTGTTCCTCTTGTTCTGTATATTGCCGCTGCCAATCCAGGATAGCCCGGGCAAGCACGCCACTTCCGGAAGGTGTAACGAGCCGATCAAAGAACCGTGCACAGACCTCCCTTTCATTTGCGTCTAGCCTCTCCATGACACCTTCAAGATGAGTCCGCACAATCTCCTGTGCCTTGCCCAATCGCTCCAATGTGACGCAGCGGAGGATGCGGGAATTTTCTTTCATCTCCTCATCCCCAAGACGTGTCATAACGAGCTGTAAGAATGGGGTTTCAATCTGAACGGTCTCACCGAGAGCCTGTGCCTGACCGGAACCGGTCGATTTGCCTATTATGATCTGTCCTGTTCGCACCTGAGGGAGAACTGTATGCACGAGTCCGTCTTCAATAGCCATAGGATCAGGAAAATGGGAGTTATAGGCATCCCACTTCGTATCGAGCGGACGCCTGACAAAAGATGCCCCTACTCCAAGAAATGGGACTACATTGACCGCTTTCAATCGGTTCCATATGATGCCATAAGGCGGTTCAGGCGGCATGACTATCCCCCCTTAACACAGCATATTAACAGTATGGATAGAATCCTCTTAAATTATGAGTTGTGTAAGTACCCATTACCATAATGCTCCTTTTTACCTCCTTTTGTCAATACTTGTGGTTTTCTATCAATCTTATGCAGAGGGAGTAAGTCCATATAACTGTTATATCCTTACTTTAAGGATTACAATTGTGGTGTTCATCCGTTTCATATATTAATGGAATCATCAGTGTGTTGATCCTTTTTGTGTGTCTAAAAGTGTGTATGATATTAGTGTGACAATAGCGACGAGAAGGGATTTTTTTAAAACCCTCATTAAAGGGGGCCTCGGAATGGCCTCTTTGTCCCTTTTTGGTTTTGGTGAGGCCTCGAAATTTCACTTTGCCCAGCTCATATATCGTGGCCAGTGGGATCCCCGTCCTAGGGCCTATAGGAGACTCATGGCTTCTCTCGATTCGAGAACCAGCGTTGAAACCTCATTTGAGAGAAAAACGCTGAGTATTGGAGCCCCGGACTTCTTCTACTATCCGTTTCTCTATGTTGCCGGAAAAGAGAGATTCGAGCCTTTTACCGAGGAAGAAGTAAGAAGGCTGAGGAAATTTCTAAAACTCGGCGGAACGCTCCTTGTTGATGACGTTTCGGGGGAAGAGAATTCGCCATTTGATTCTCAAATTCGAGAGGAGTTTAAAAAGGTTCTACCCGAATCTCCTTTCAGCCGAATTTCATCTGATCATGTGGTATTTAAGTCTTTTTATCTCCTCCTTTCAGCAAGTGGTAGGAAGATAGTTAAGCCCTATCTTGAGGGAATTACGTTTGCAGATGAAGAAAGAACCCCAGTAATTTATTCTAGGAATGATCTGGGCGGTGCATGGTCTGAGGATGAATTCGGAAGGTGGCAGTATGAGTGCATACCCGGTGGAGAGGCTCAAAGAGAGCTCGCCTTCAGGTTAGGGATAAATATCATATTGTATGCGCTTACAGGGAATTACAAAGAGGACCAGATACACACTCCATTTATTAAACGAAGACAGAGAAACCTTTAATAACTATCCGTAAAGCTCCTCAATGTATTTTAGCACCTTACCCGATTCGGGAATAGAGGAGATCTCTTTGTAGAATTTCTCATCGTATTCCCTTGTCCTAACTACGACCGGCATGGGAACGGCATGGCCGAGGATTAGAGCCTGCTGTTTTGTATCAAGGCTGGCAAGAACAGCTCTAAGCCCAGATGTATTACTCACCCCGGTGAGGACAGATTGTATATCCTTTTCATCGTTAAGGAGGGCTGTGATTCTCGTGCCTATCTGTGATATGACCTCGTCGTCTATTCCTGAGGGTCTCTGGTCAACTATCATTATCGTTACGAAATATTTTCTGAGTTCACGTGCTATGGTGCCGAAGATCGTCTGCCTTGCCGCCTGTGGGTTTAAGAACTTGTGCGCCTCTTCAATTGTAATCATAAGCTGCCGGGGTTTGTCTGTGGAGTTCTGAGTCGCAAAATATTCCTCTGTTTTTTCTATGTAGTGGTCGTGAATCCTTCTCGATATTATGTTTGCGACAAGGAGATAGGCAAGTGCACTATTTCTCTTTCCGAATTCAAGCACTATGTTTATCCCGCGCCCCAGATATTCTATAATCTTTTTTATAGTCCCCTCGCCGCGATTGTCATCTACTATAAACGGTAGTGCCTTGAGCCTGCTGAGTTTTCTGTAAAGCGCAGATATGGATTCTTGATGTGCCCCCAGTTCTTTTGCAATGTTTGGGATGTCCTCCTGCCTCCAGGACAGGAGTTCACTTAGCCATCTATCCCCATACTTCCGAGAGATGGCATAAGCCGACTCAATCGCCGTCGTATGGAGTCGAAATTCATTCTGAAGGAGTGCAATATCTTCAATCTCTATTTGATCAAGTGATATATAGACCTCTACATCCGGTTTTGCACCGCGGCGCCTTGTGGATTCTGGGTCTAAGGAGAATATTGAGACTTTTTCGGGAAAGAGTTGCTTGAGTCCTTTTACAAAACCCCCAGTTTCTTCCCTCCTTGATCCCCAACCGTATTCGTTGTGCATATCAAATATGAGGTTTACTGCTTTATCGTATTTTATGATTCCTGCAAGCATAAGTCTAGCAAGAAATGTTTTTCCCGTACCGCTTTTCCCAAAAATCCCATTGCTTCTTTCAACGAACCTGTCGAGGTTTATACATACGGGTGTGTCCATATCGAGTGGAGAGCCGATGTTGAAGAACCTTCTGTTTGAGTCCTCACGCCCAAAAACCAAACTCACATCCTCTTCTGTGGCTTCCGAGACAAGGGCAAAGTGAGGCGGGATCGTTTTTACTGGCTTAGGCTCATCTTCTTCTTGTGTGAGCATAAGCATCGGTCTTAATTCGACAGTTGCATATGTACTCGTTCCTGAGAGAACCTGTCTTAGGATCTCGTCTTCTCTTGAAGGTGGATTTATAAGGACGTTTGTTGACGATGCGCCGAGCCTTACATCTGTTATGAGAGAGAAGAATTTATGGAGTAGTCCGAATACAACGACGAATTTCCCTGCCTTTACCTCTTCTATACTTCTTTCAGGGCTGAGTTTCATCTCAAGCCCTTCGACCAAAGAGCCAGTAGTTATAAGGCCAAGTTCCCGATTTGCTGCCATATTTATCAACAAATAATATCAAAGTAGGAGATGAGATGCAAGAAGCGTCTAGGTATTGAAGGATCATCTACACCGTAAATTCCAACATTACAGATTTAGATATGGTTTTATATTGATTTCATCTATCTATGTGCTAAATTACCAAAGGATGGTTGTCCATCAAACTACAAAGGCCCCTTCGTCTAGCGGTCTAGGACGTTGCCCTCTCAAGGCAGAAACACGGGTTCGATTCCCGTAGGGGCCACCAATGACTGAGGAGTTTGAGTCCGTGCGATTCCCCGAAGGGTGTGTATCTCGCTACCGCTATCTCCGGCACGTCAACGTCGTCTCCTTGATGGATGAAGGAGCTAAGGATTCTGGATTTAGGATATGGCTCTTCCTTTGATACGTTCTGCTAACCTTGGAATAGCAGCCATCAGTACGTCTTCAATACATTCTACATAGATAAATTGGATTTCTTTACGGAGCTGCTCTGGTATCCCATCAAGGTCTTTTTTGTTTTCTCTTGGAATGATTACCCTACGGATCCCCGCGCGATGGGCAGCGAGAACCTTTTCTTTTATACCTCCTACGGGTAGAACCAATCCGCTCAATGTTATCTCTCCCGTCATAGCAGTGTCATTTCTTACCGGGACTCCAGCGTATAGGGATACAAGTGCGGTAACCATCGTTACGCCAGCCGACGGCCCGTCCTTTGGAACAGCACCTGCAGGAACATGAATATGTACACCTGACCTGCGTATTAACTCGCCTTCTATACCCAAATAATCTGAATGAGACCAAATATAGCTTTGTGCAATTTTTGCTGATTCTTGCATTACACTGCCAAGTTGTCCTGTTAAGGTTAGCTCTTTACCTTCAGGGAGTAGGGCTGCTTCTACATAGATTACATCGCCACCCGATTCGGTCCAGGCTAATCCAGCAGCCACTCCAGGAGAGAGCTTTTGGCGGACTTGCTCTGCATAGAATTTTTCTGGACCTAGAAATTCAAATAAGTTATCAGGTGTTATAGTTACTGACACCGTGTTTCCCCGAGCCACTTGTAGGGCTACCTTCCTTGCAATCCGTCCTAGCATTCGTTCTAACTCACGTACACCGGCTTCACGAGTGTAGCGTCGAATGATATTTGTAAGCGTTTCATCGGATATCATCAGCTGCTCACTGTTCAGTCCAGCTTCTTTAATCTGCCTTGGAATAAGGTAACGCTTTGCAATTTCACGTTTTTCCTCATCGCTGTAGCCAGCCAGTCTTAGTATCTCCATTCGGTCTAGTAATGGTCTAGGAATACCTTCTAGGGTATTAGCCGTAGTTATAAAGAACACCCTTGATAGATCAAACGGCAGATTAAGATAGTTATCATGAAACTCGAAGTTTTGGGCCGGATCGAGAATTTCCATAAGGGCCGCGGCTGGATCGCCCCGGAAATCTCTGCCTAGCTTGTCTACCTCGTCTAGCATTAATAAAGGGTTTTTAACACCGGCACGTCGAATTGCCTGTATAATCCTGCCTGGCATAGCTCCGATGTATGTACGGCGATGCCCCCTTAGTTCCGCCTCATCGTGTAGTCCGCCGAGACTTATACGTTCAAATTTTCGCCCCAGAGCACGGCTGATAGATTGACCTAGGGAGGTTTTTCCTACACCGGGAGGCCCGACAAAACAGAGTATCGGTGCTTTAGCACTAGGATTGAGTTTCATGACAGCTAGATGTTCGATAATCCTCTGCTTAACTTCCTCAAGATCAAAGTGGTCTTCATCCAACACCTGCTGAGCACGTTCGAGGTCAAGGTTATCGTCGGTGGCCTTGTTCCACGGTAATTCCAGGACGAGTTCAATATAGGTGCGCGTCATCTGATAGTCGGGGGATATTGAGGACATTCGTTCCAGCCTTGATAACTCTTTCTCTACCTCCTTGTGAACCGTATCCGGTAGATTGGCCTCCTCCATCCGTTTACGGAGCTCTGCCACATCGGCTTCCTCAGGTCTTAATTCGCCCAACTCTTTTTGTATGGCGCGTAACTGCTGGCGGAGCAGGTATTCACGTTGCTCACGTCCCATTTCGGTTTGCGCTTCTTTACTGATTCGGTTTCGCAGTTCTAATACCTGTATTTCGTGGTTTAGATATCTATGCATCAGCTCTAGTGCCTCGCGCCTTGTCGAGGCAGAGAGTATTGCAATCTCCTTTTCAAGATCGAGAGAAAGGAGCGATGCTAGAAGATAGACCTGATGAAGAGGATTTCTCACTTCAGCAATCACATAGCTTAAATTCGCCTTCACCTGGGGTTCTACTAGTTCTACCATCTTGTCCACTAAGTCGAGTACGGCTCTGTGTAGCGCTTCGATTTCTGCACCCTCATCACTTGGTTCGGGCAGGGGTTTTACAGTAACGTTGAGAAATGGCTGTTCTGCTACTATGGCGGCCAGCTCAACACGCTCTATTCCCTGAACTACAATATGAAGGGTGTTATTTACCGGGGTCATCTTCTTTATGACCGCCAGGGTGCCGACATTAAATAGATCATTGATCTTTGGTTCTTCGATCGAGGGGTCTTTTTGAGTGAAGACAGCCAGAACCTTATCCTCTCTTGCAAGCGCCGCCTCAACGGCAGATACTGAGGCGGGTCGACTAACTACAAGAGGCATCAGCATGTACGGAAACAGTACACTGTTTCTAATTGGTAGCAGTGGTACTGTGTTTCTGACCAAATCTCCCATGGTTATTTATCCTCCGTTTGCAATTGTATAAGTAACATACCGTCGCGATATTCCTTTATTATTTGTGCCCCTTCTAAATTGCAAGGCAATTCAATAGATCTCTCAAAGCGGTTATAGAGGATTTCCATTGAGTAGGATTGATTGCCTTCTTGAACCAACCAATCTCTGCGAATTCCCTGAACCTTGAGTTGGTGGCCTTTGACACTCAGCTTGAGGTCTTCGATCCTTATGCCCGCGAGTTCACATTTTACTAGCCAGCCGTGCTTATAGCGGTAAATATCGACCAGAGGGTGCCAAGCAGAACTTTGAAGTACACTCATCTCTGTCCCCGACAAGGATTGTATCAGCTTTAAGAACCGATTTTTCATAGCGATAATCCAAAAATCAGAAAAAGGACCTCATTAATACTACTGCATGCATAAGTTAATCATATTCTTAACTCTTTCAAGTTTAGATAGGGTTGTCTTACAAGATCCCTTTAATCAACATGTCCTATCGGTCACTTTTAACTCCTCTAAGTTGAATTTAAACAGATTTCCGTCTACATAAATTGGCTTTATCCGTATGGCTCCGCCTACACTGGGGATAAATATTCGTAAGGCTGTATCAAAAGCATCCTCGAGGTGCCTAAACAGAGCTAGGGGTTTGTCATTAGATACAACCGCCCACCATTCTTCCTTGTCCATGGTTTATATTCCCTCCAGCCCGGTTTTAAGTTTACCTATAAATTAAAAATAGATCTAAAATGCTCAGTTGCAAGGATAGAAGAAAAAGCCTCTTTAAGATAAACTAAATTGGACATATAGAATATCTTAAAGATGTTTGCAACGGGGCAATTTGATATTACATTTATAACACAACTGCTTAGAAGGGGGTGGGTGGATGAGGCTTCTCCTTGAATTGTCTTCTGAAGGCAACTTTACAGTACCCATTCACTATAACTATCACATACAGAGCTTTCTCTATAAATCCATTTCCCCTAAGCTTGCCCAAATACTTCACAACCATGGATTCCCCATTGAGAAGAGGAGGTTTAGGCTCTTTACCTTCTCACGTATTTTCGGCGAATATCAGATTAAGAGTGAAGGGAAGATAACATTTGTTTCTCCTTTTAAGCTTATTGTGAGTTCTCCGATGAAGGAATTTATAGAAGAGATTGCTGAAGAGCTAATGCGGAGAGAAAGCGTGGAGATACTCACCCAGGGGGTTTCCCTAAATTCGGTGGAGGTTT
Organism: uncultured Spirochaetia bacterium; assembly: GCA_964389705.1. Classification (GTDB taxonomy): domain Bacteria; phylum Desulfobacterota_D; class UBA1144; order Nemesobacterales; family CSP1-2; genus PSLL01. The sequence goes on along the minus strand of CAYMEO010000095.1, from coordinate 413 downwards.
CGGACCTGTCCATAGATCGGGACAGGTTAAGAATCAAGATGCTATCCCCCATCACCATCTACAGTACACTCTCACGAGGGGATGGGAAGAAGAAAACCTACTACTACACCCCCTTTGAAAAGGAGTTTAGTCAACTCATTTCTGAAAATTCCAGGAAAAAATTCAGGGCCTTTTATGAAAAGGAACCAGATGGAGAGATCCATTTAACCCCTCTAAACGTGAATATGAGCAATCAAAAGATAATCTCCTATAAGAACACCGTGATAAAGGGATGGATGGGGATTTATGAGCTAAGCGGAAGCCCTGAGCTTATGAAACTCGTCTATGACACGGGGCTTGGAGGCAAAAACTCCCAGGGGTTTGGGTGCTTTGAGATATTGCGGAGAAGAGATTTAAAGGATGATGAGGATTAA
>CAYMEO010000094.1:0-8130 GCA_964389705.1 uncultured Spirochaetia bacterium | reverse complement strand
CCCTTGCGCTAAAGAGTCCGGCTATCCTTGCAAGAACCCCAGGCTCGTTATCTACAAGAATTGAGATTGTGTGCCTCACGACTAGAAGACCTCCATTTAGAGATTAGAAAATCTAACATAAAATGAACCCACGAGCCCTAAGATGTTAATCCCTGTTTGATTCTAACGGGTAATCGGAATTAGGCACCAAGCATCAGTCATCAGTGGAATGATACCTAGCATCCTAGACCTACAACCTGACTAAGTCATATCCGCAGGCTCAAGTATCATCTCATTCATTGCCCCTCCGGGGGCAATCATCGGATAGACCATCTCTTCATAATCCACAACCACTTCAATGAGTACCACGCCCTCTGTGTAAAGACCCTCTTTCAGGGTAGCCTCAAGACGATCTGGCCTCGTAACCCTGAGCCCCTTGGCACCGAACGACTCGGCAAGCCTTACAAAATCGGGAAGTACCTCAAAATGAGATGCCGAGTAGTTCTTATTGAAAAATAGCGTCTGCCACTGCCTCACCATCCCGTGATGCTCATTGTTTATAAGAACAATCTTTAAATCCATATTATTCTCGACGGCTGTGGCAAGCTCCTGCATATTCATCTGAAAACTCCCATCACCTGAGACGCATATTACCATTTCATCCGGGCGCGCAAATTTCGCCCCTATAGCCGCGGGAAAACCGAATCCCATTGTGCCAAGCCCGCCTGAAGTAATATGGGTTCTCGGACGGTTAAATTTATAAAACTGTGCAACCCACATCTGATGCTGACCAACATCAGTTACGATTATAGCCTCCCCTTTTGTAACCCTCCAGAGCGTATCTATAAGGAATGAGGTCATTATCTTGTCTCCATTCTGCCTGTATGTAAGTGGGTGCTCACGCCCCCACTGCTCTATCCTTCCAAACCACTCTCTTCTGTCTACCTTTAAATCTGAGGGAATAAGCTCAAGCATCTGCTTAAGAACCTGTTTTGCATCCCCTACTATAGGACAGTGAACACGTATGTTTTTATCAATCGTTGCGGGATCAATATCTATGTGAACGATCTTTGCATTCGGGGCAAATTTGGGAAAATTCCCGCCTGTGGCCCTATCATCGAACCTCGCTCCAATTGAGATAATCAGGTCACTTTCATGCACAGCCATGTTTGCCTTGTACGAGCCGTGCATACCTAGCATGCTCATAAAATATGGATCGTCGGCAGGGTATGCACCGAGACCCATTAGTGTAAGCGCAACGGGAACCTTAATCCTGTGCACAAATTCTATGAGTTCTGGCGTAGCCCCAGACCAGATAAGGCCACCACCTCCAAAGAGCACAGGCCTCTTTGCTGAGAGAATCATCTCAACCGCCCGTTTTACCTGGCCTATATGACCCTTAATTGTCGGTTTGTACCCCCTTAGGTTAATCTCATCCGGAATTTCAAACTCGTCCTCTCCAATTAGAACGTCCTTAGGCATATCAACAAGAACAGGGCTCGGCCTTCCTGTACAGGCTATATAGAAAGCCTCCTTCATTACACGCGGAAGGTCTTTGGTCCTCCTTACTAGGTAGTTGTGCTTTGTGCAGGGGCGAGTTATTCCTATATGGTCTGCCTCCTGAAAAGCATCGCTTCCAAGGTAGGGTGTCGGAACCTGTCCGGTAAAGACAACGACAGGAGATGAGTCCATCTGAGCCGTAGTAATCCCCGTAACGGTGTTTGTTGCAGCAGGACCGGATGTAACAAGTACAACCCCCGGTCTTCCAGAGGCCCTTGCATAACCGTCTGCCATATGGGTTGCCCCCTGCTCATGTCTTGCAAGAACGTGCTTTATAACATTCGCATACTTGGGCATGACGTCATATACCTTTAATACGTAGCCTCCCGGCAGTCCAAATATTATGTCCACTCCCTCATGGATTAGTGTTTCAAAAAACATTTGAGCGCCAATCATTCTTGCCATTTGAGTTTCTCCTATTTTTAGCCCTTAGCCCCTAGCTCATGGCATATAGGCTATGAGCCATTAAATATGAGCATGGGCTTTTATAAACCTTTTCTAGCCCTTCTTATCTTCTCTTCCATCTTATCTTTAAGAACAAGCTTTGTCTTCTTTAACCTCTTAACCTCCAGCTCTTCATCAAGGGAGAGAGAGCCTTTTGTTTCTAGCTCTTTTACTGCATTGTCTAGCCTTCTATGTTCAGAGTATAACCTTTTAAACTCCTCATCTCCTTGAAGTAATCTCTCAATTATCTCTGATTCCTTCATTTTATCATCCCTCTCTATAGATTTCAGCCTCTGCTTTCCTCAAATATTGAGGGGCGAGAGTTGACGGATCATCCCTCTGGCCTTCCCTTAATCTTCGGGCACCAATAAGAGCAGCATTTGAAGCCCTAGGGAAACTAAGATTTAAAGGACAAAAAAGCACACTTTCTCCTAAAACGCTTATAAATAAATCCCTATAAAGCAATGCCCCGTCTCCTATGAAAACAGTTCTCTCCCTTATCATCTTACAAAGCCCTTGAGGAGAAATAAGAATATCATCTGAGATTCTAACAATGTCCCCTTCAGAGAATCTAAAAAACGCCGCAAACACCTCTTTCTTTCTCGCATCTATTATAGAACATATAGGGAAATTTGTAAAAATATTCATGGCAAGGATCTCAAGCGACGAAACACCAACAATAGGAATCCTAAGGGAAAAGGCAAGCCCTTTTGCAGTCGAAAGTCCAACCCTTAGCCCCGTAAATGAACCGGGGCCAATTGATACTGCTATTGCCTCAATCTCTTTCTTCTCTATTCCGACCTCCCCCATAAGCCAATCTATAGTGGGAATAATTCTCTCAGATTGTACAGGGCCGAGATTTAGAAAAAGCTCCCCCAACACCCTGTTGTCATCCATAAAAGCTATGCTTCCTGCATGGGTTGAGGTTTCAATTCCCAGGAGTTTCATATCTACTTCCAGAAGACACAGCACGGATTGGATAAATCATTTAGTCACAGATTAACATAAACGGAGACAGATGAAAAGGAGCGCGATTTTTATTCACTTCACAACGCGGGAAAGTTTATAACATGGAATAAACACAAACCCATCCGTATCCTCCAGAATGATTAGATAATGATGTATAGACAGTTTCTACTACTGACATAAGCAGACACATTTGTGTCCAATCTCTTTCCAATTGAAACTAAAACCTCTGTATCTGCAACTCCTCTATCCTTTTTGTCTTCTCTTTCCCAAGACGATCAATCTCTTCTGCCCTTGCATCAGCCCCTGAGGTAATGCCACTGATTCTCAGCGCAAGGTCATCCTTATTTGTCGCCTGCCTCATTGCCTCATCGTAGGTAATTAATCCCTTTTTATACAGATCAAATAGGCACTGGTCAAATGTCTGCATGCCATAGTATAAGTTCCCTTCTTCGATAGCAACTCTAATCTCCTTTGTCCTTGTCGGATCCGATATGCACTCCTTAATCCTCGCAGTAGCGATTAATATCTCGGCAGCGGGAACCCTTCCCTTTCCATCTGCCATCGGCACCAATCTTTGAGAGATTATGGCCTTTAAAACCTGAGAGAGTTGGTATCTGATCTGGGCCTGCTGATTCGGCGGAAAGGCTGCCAGTATTCGGTTAATGGTCTCCTGGGCATCAAGTGTATGGAGGGTTGTAAGAACTAGATGACCTGTTTCGGCAGCAGCTATAGCAATCTCCATAGTTTCAAGGTCTCGCATCTCGCCAACCAATATCACATCCGGGTCCTCTCTTAGAGAAGCCCTTAGGGCATTTGAAAAAGAGAGGGTATCAATTCCCACCTCCCGCTGGTTAATATAACTCTTTTTATCACTGTGTAGGTACTCAAGTGGGTCTTCAATTGTGATTATGTGCCTTGCACGAGTCGAGTTTATATAATCTACAATCGCCGCAAGCGTAGTAGATTTACCACTACCAGTTGTTCCAGTAACGATTATTAATCCACGCTCTTCGGCAGCGATTTTCTCAAGTACAGGTGGGAGATTGAGTTCGAAGAAACCCTTAACATGATATGGGATAGCCCTTATAGCCACTGCCAACGTTCCCCGTTGTTGAAAGACATTGACACGAAAACGCGAAAGCCCCGAGATACTATATGCAAGGTCTATCTCATTGAATTTCTCGAACCTCTCCCTCTGACGTGCGTTCATCATAGAAAAGGCCATATCTCTAATATCCTCATCGGAGAGTTGGGGAGCATCCTTTAGGAAGACCAACCTTCCATCCACTCTAAAGACCGGACTGCTCTTAGCCTTAAGATGCACATCCGAGGCTCCTATCTTAACCGCCCCCTTGAGAATATCATCAATATTTATGCCGGTCATTTAATCCTCCTCAGACCTTATATCCTTTATAAGGCCACACCTTGAGAGAATCTCCTCTTTAATTTTTTCCATAATCTCAGGGTGTTCCTTTAGGAATATCCTTGTGTTCTCTCTTCCTTGCCCAAGCCTCTCGCCATTATACGAGAACCATGCCCCGCTTTTTTCTATTGTCTTTAAACTAGAGCCCAGATCAATCAACTCCCCTTCCTGAGAGATCCCAGTACCAAAAAGAATATCAAACTCGGCCTCTTTAAAAGGAGGAGATACCTTGTTCTTTACCACCTTTGCCCTAACCCTGTTTCCCGAAACCTCATCTCCGTCTTTTACAGAACCGATTCTTCTTATATCAATTCTCACAGAGGCATAAAATTTAAGTGCAGTCCCACCAGTTGTAGTCTCAGGGTTCATATAGGAAGGAACCCCTATCTTCATTCGTGTCTGATTCACAAAAATTACGATGGATTTGGACTTGCTAACTGTAGCCGTGATTTTTCTCAGTGCCTGAGACATGAGCCTTGCCTGAAGCCCAACGTGGGCGTCTCCCATCTCGCCCTCGATCTCTACCCTTGGAGTAAGTGCTGCAACTGAATCCAAAACTATGACATCAACTGCACCGCTCCTCACAAGCGTATCAACAATCTCGAGTGCCTGCTCTCCAAAGTCAGGCTGTGATATGAGGAGGTCATCCACTTTAACACCGAGTCTCCTGGCATAACTTATATCAAGAGCGTGCTCCGCATCAATGAACGCAGCAATGCCCCCTAGTTTTTGAGATTCGGCTATTGCATGAAGGGCAAGTGTGGTCTTCCCGGAGGCCTCAGGGCCAAATATCTCCACAATTCTCCCCCTAGGAAACCCCCCAACACCAAGGGCAATATCTAATCCTATTGAACCCGTGGGAATTACAGAAATCTCAGGAATTGGAGCTTCAGCACCAAGGCGCATAATAGCGCCCTTGCCAAACTGTTTCTCTATTGAAGATACGGCAAGCTCTATTGCCTTTTCCTTGTTCACCTCTTTAGAGGAAGTGTCTTTTGACATATCTTTTATACCCTTAGTCAACAAATTATACACCACTTAGGATAAATTTCCTAATCGAGTCGAGGGCCGCCTCTGAGGAGATGAGCTTTATCTCCTCCCTTGTACCTTTGAATCGGAATCTTTGAGAACTCACCCCCTTTTCATGGGAGATCCCTATAAACACAGTCCCTACGGGCTTTATCTCTGTGCCGCCGCCCGGCCCCGCAATACCGGATATTGCAATGCCTATGTCTGAGTGTGCGAGTTTTCTTACCCCCACAGCCATTGCCTCAACCACCTCTGAGCTTACAGCACCTACAGATTCAATCAACTCTCGTGACACTCCAAGAACCTCAATCTTGGATTCATTGCTGTATGATACGACTCCCCTTTCAAAGTAGTTTGAGCTTCCGGGGACATTAGTGATTCTGTTAGCAACGAGTCCCCCCGTACAGGATTCAGCAATAGCAAGCGTCATTTTCCTTTGAGAGAGGAGTCCTCCGACGACCTCCTCAAGTGTTGATCCATCGGTAGAAAACACATATTCACCCAATCTTGAGGCGATTTCTTCTACAACACGAGAAACGAGACCCTCTGCCTCATCTTCCGTATCCCCATACCCCGAAACCCTTATATGAACCTCGGGGAAACGGGGTCTGTATCCAATTCTCGCCCCCTTCCCTTCAATCCCCTGAATTCTTTCGGCAACCTCCGACTCCCTGAGACCAAATGTCTTTACTATACGTGTCTTATATTTTTTTCTCTCTGTACTTCTCCGATCCAATTCAGGAATCACGTATTCTTCAACCATAGCTTTAAACTCTTTCGGAACCCCGGGAAGAAAGAAAAATACTACCCCTCCTTTTTCAAACTGAAACCCCGGGGCGGTGCCCCAGAGGTTTCTAAGTATTTTTGACCCTTGTGGGATATATGCCTGCTTCTTATTTATCTCCGAAAACCTATATCCGCGCTCCTTGAACCTCTTCTCTATCATATCAAGCGCAATGCTGTTAAGCTCAAGCGGGACGCCGAAGAAACGTGAGGCAACCGTCGCCGTTAAATCATCGGATGTGGGTCCAAGACCACCTGAGACAATTACGGCCTGCGCCCTTCCCATAGCTGTTCTCAGCGCCTCGGTTATGGTCTGTTCATCATCTCCGACAGTTGTATGAAACCTGAGATCAAAGCCGAGGCTGACGAGTTTATCCGCCGCCCAGTGAAAGTTGGTGTCAAGCGTCACACCGCCCATTATCTCATCGCCCGTCGTTATAATTTCTAATTTCATTTAACTGACCTCTAAGGTTTTTCAATTTTCCCTTATAACAAGAAAGGAAATGCACGTAATATCGCTTCTAGTTTAAGGTTTTCCTTTAAGGATTACTAGAACTGGCCCGATAAAAATAGCATCTATCACGCTGAGGGTAGCGAAGCATCTTGATTCAAGCGGATTAAAATACTAGATTCTTCAGTCGCCTCACTCCTTCAGAATGACAATAGCGAGATTTATGAAACTGCTTCTAATGACGTTTAATTACTAACAAGATTCGAACAGTCAAAAATACTAATTAGCTCTTCCACTGATTTATTTATAAGTTGCGCTGCTCCAACACTAATAGATAACCTGTTTGGTAATTAATTTGTTTATATCTTTTCAACAAACCCCACAGCTTGCTTTAACAATATTTATAATTCTATATCGCTTCATCCGATTAGCCTTGTTACAAATTGCAATATGACGTTTGAATAAATCCCAGCAATAATATCGTCTATTACAATCCCGAATCCACCGGACAGCCGCTCTGCTTTTCTTACCGGATGGGGCTTTATTATATCAAAGAACCTAAATAGAAAGAACCCCAAAACTATATTTCTTAAACTCGGCGGTATCAGAAACATCGTTACTAAGTACCCACAGACCTCATCTGCCACTACCTGTCCCGGATCGGGTTTTCCAAATATACACTCAGCTTCAGCTGAGGCCCATATAGAGATAATTGTAAGTCCGAGAAAAAACAAGACATAGACCAGTGTAGAGAAATGAGAGAGTAAATAAAAGAGCGCTATTGCCCCAAGCGTTCCTACCGTCCCCGGCGCAAGCGGAAAGTATCCAAGGTAAAAAAATGTTGCAATGGCCTGTGCGATCCATCTTTTCACCTATCATAGCACTCCTTCAATCTCAAGAAGCTTCTTCTTAATTTGGATTCCGCACGAATATCCACCTAAGCCGTTTCTTCCAACTACTCTATGACATGGAATGATTATTGGAATTGGATTTGCACCGACTGCACTGCTGACAGCCCTTGCAGCATGAGGGTTGCCGATTTTCTCCGCAATCTCCCCGTATGTTTTCACATTCCCATATGGAATCTTTAAAAGTTCCCTCCATACTGAGACTTGAAATGGGGTTCCAGAAGATAGGTCTAGTTCTAATCCAAACTCCTTTAATTTGCCTCCGATGTAGAGCTTGATCTCCCTTGCCGATTTTTCTGCCCTACCGCCTTCGGTTAGATTAACCCCATTTAGATTTCTTATAAATCCCTTGAACCTATCCCTACCAAATATAACCCTTGAGACCCCCTTATCGGTGCTGATGACGAAGACAGCTCCTAAGGTAGAGCCAAAGTAAGAAAAGTTGAATGTATTCATAAAATATCCTTCTGACAATTTTCACAGAATCGATTCGGGTTGTCAAGAAATATTAGGGTACGCATCTACAATAAATGAATAGGTTCAGAAAGATATGAGACAAGAATAGATTAGAAGAGGGGTAAAAT
>CAYMEO010000093.1:0-8204 GCA_964389705.1 uncultured Spirochaetia bacterium | reverse complement strand
TGAGACAGGTCAAAGCCAAGTTTTCAGAGCAGATGGTGCCTTTTGGCGAGCCGCGTCTTGTGGAGCCGTTTGATATTAATTGCCCTGAAAAGGGGCAATCGAGATGGATTGATGGAAAGAACTGGTCTTATGATTTTAATAGAGACATTCCAACAGGGGTGGTTTGTGAATTCACCCTAAAGCCCGATTTAAAGGCCCTTTCGGGAAAGAAGATGAGGGGGCAAAGGAAGTTCTCGTTTTCCACAGGAGGGCCTGCGATAAAAGAGTCCTATCCCTATGTGGGTTCTGAAAGTATTGATGAGAATCAGATATTCATTTTCATGCTCGATGCCGAGCCGAAAGAGGAATCAATAATTTCCAATGTCTATTTCTCAGTAGAAGGGATAAATGAGCGCGTTGGTGTGAGGATTCTCAAGGGTGAGGAAAGGGAAAAGATACTCAAGGTCAGTGGGGGAAACAGGGATAAGGACATTCCTAAGATTGTTATTCAAGCCAAGCAGAGCTTTCCAAATAATTCAGAGGTTCGTCTGGTCTGGGGAAAAGGCGTCGCTTCTCAAAACGGCGTGAAAACAAATAAAGACCAGGTATTAAATTTCAAGACCCGTGGCCCATTTATGGCCACGTTTAACTGTGAGAGGGAAAATCCAAAGTCAAACTGCATTCCAATATTGCCGATGACACTTAATTTCTCATCATCCGTTCCATGGGCATACGCAAGCAGAATTATACTAAGGGGAAAGGATAAAGTTTATACGCCGTTCAAGGTTGAGGATAATACCGAATTTGTAGATTCAGTGTCATTTAAAGGACCGTTTCCTGAAAATACGTCGTTTAATATAGAAATCCCGAAGGATATAAAAGATGATTCCGGAAGGGGTTTGGCAAACTCGGATAAGTTCCCAATTATTGTAAAAACTGATGAATACCCGCCGCTTGCAAAGTTCTCGGCGCGATTCGGGATTATAGAGCTCGGAGACGCGGTGCTTCCTCTGACACTCAGAAACATTGAGCCTCAGATTAGGACAAGGATAGCTGAGATTGGAGAGAAAAAAGGGGAAACCGATAAAAAGGCAAATAGGGGTGAGTCTCAGGATTTAAAGGGAAAGGTCCGTAAAATTTCGATGGGAAGCGATGAGGAGATTATAGGGTGGCTGAAAAGGGTGGTGCAGGCAAGGCGTGAGAATTCTATTTTAAAAAGTGAAAAGGAAATAAAAGAGCTTTTAATCCCTAAGCCGGGCGGTCAAAAGGCATTTGAGGTGATCGGGATTCCGTTAAAGGGTCCCGGATTTTATATTGTCGAGGTTGAAAGTGAGATACTCGGTGCCTCTTTGCTTGGAAAGCAGAAGCCTATATATGCCTCGACAGTGGCCCTTGTCACAAACCTTTCTGCCCATTTTAAGTGGGGAAGAGAGTCCTCAATTGTGTGGGTTACGACACTTGATAGGGCAGAGCCTGTAAAAGACGCCTCTATTTCAATAATGGACTGTAATGGGAGATTGATATGGAAAGGGAAAACCGATAAGAATGGAATCGCCGAGATAAGTTCTGAGCTGCCCCATCATCAGGATCTCCCACATTGTAAATTGGATGTCAACTACGGCGAGGCATCTCCCACGCTTGAGGGTATAGGAGATGGGTTATTTGTATTTGCAAGGACATCAAACGACATGACATTTGTGCATTCAACCTGGGAGAATGGCATTGAGCCGTGGAGATTCAATCTTCCGAGTGAATCGTATCAAGGGGCAACCATTGCCCACACCATATTTGACAGAGACCTCCTGAGGGCAGGGGAGACGGTTCACATGAAGCACATTATAAGAAATCACACGATGTCGGGGTTTTCAACGGCACCTGAAATACCAAAGTCGGTATTGATTAGGCATCAAGGAAACAATCAGGGGTATGAATTCCCTATAAAATTTGACGAAAACGGCATTGCGGATACAGATTGGAAGATACCGCCCGATGCAAGACTCGGGATATACGACGTGGTTCTAATAAAAAAAGAGACAAGAAAAACTAAGTCCCGAGCTGCCATCGGTGGATATGAAGAAGGAGGCGAGGGATATTACAATCCAGATGGCTGGACTTCGGGGGCGTTTAGGGTAGAGGAGTTTAGGGTGCCTCTGATGAAAGGGATTATTCAGCCTCCAAAAGGGCCTCTTGTCAATGTATCTTCCGTAGATATTGACCTCTTGGTTAAATATCTCTCAGGGGGAGGTGCAGGGAACGCTCCTGTAAAATTGAGAACTCAGATACAGCCCCGGTATGTGAGCTTTGCGGATTATGAGGACTTTACATTCGCAAACGGCGAGGTAAAAGAGGGAATCTCCCGGAGTTCTTATGAAGAGGAGCCAGAACAGGAGACCCAGAAACCGAAGATTCAGAGCCAAGACCTGGTGCTTGATAAATCAGGCGCCCTAAGGGCAAGGATAACGGATATTCCGAAGGCTTCGGGGCCTCAGGATCTGTTAGCGGAGCTTGAGTTTAAAGATCCAAATGGCGAGGTGCAAACCGTCTCAACGAGAATACACATCTGGCCTTCAAGATTACTCATCGGAATAAAGCCCGATTCATGGGCTGCATCAAAGGATTCATTCAGATTCCAAATAGTTGCCCTTGATATACATGGCAAGCCTGTCCCGAACAGGTCTGTAAGTGTGGACATTCTTGAGAGAAAATACTACTCCCATAGGAAAAGGCTTGTGGGAGGGTTCTATTCTTATGAAAACATAACTGAGGTAAAGCAACTCGGCTCTATATGTGAAGGAAAGACAGATTCAAAAGGTCTTTTAATCTGTGCGGTGAAATCACCCGTTTCAGGGAACGCCATTCTCCAAGCCAAGGCCGTAGATGATTTGGGAAACATTTCTATTGCCAACAGAGACGTGTGGATTGCAGGAGGAGATGAGTGGTGGTTCAATGCCTCCGACAATGATAGGATTGACATTCTGCCTGAGAAAAAGAGGTATGAGCCAGGAGAGAATGCGAGGTTTCAGGTGAGAATGCCGTTTAGGGAGGCCACCGCGCTTATCACCATCGAGCGTGAGGGCATAATAGGGGCGTCAATTAAAAAACTATCGGGAAAGGGGCCAGTAGTAGAGATTCCGGTCAAGGGAAATTACGCGCCAAATGTTTTTGTTTCGGCCATTGTTGTCCGAGGCCGGGTCGGCGATATTCGGCCTACGGTATTGGTTGATCTTGCAAGGCCTGCATATAAGCTTGGAATTACGGAGATAAACGTTGGGTGGCAGGCGCATGAGTTGAAGGTAAAGGTTTCTACGGATAAGAGTGGGTATAAGATACGGGAAAAAATGAAGGTCAAGGTGGAAGTAAAGACGGCCCTTGGAGGGATTCCGCCAAAGGGGAGCGAGGTGGCAATTGCCGTAGTTGATGAGGGGCTTCTTGAAATTTCGCCCAATGATAGCTGGAAGCTCCTTGACGCGATGATGGGAAGGAGAGGATATGAGATTCGAACATCTACTGCCCAGATGCAGGTGGTTGGGAAAAGACATTATGGATTAAAGGCTTTGCCACAGGGAGGAGGCGGCGGAAAGCAGATAACACGAGAGTTGTTTGACACCCTACTATTCTGGAAAGCACGCGTGCCATTGAATGAAAAGGGCGAGGCCTATGTAGAGATTCCCCTTAACGATTCATTGACGGGCTTTAGAATCGTTGCGGTTGCAAACGGAGGCAAAGGATTATTCGGGACAGGAGAGACGAGCGTGAGGACGACACAGGACTTGATTGTCCTCTCGGGGATTCCGCCGATTGTGAGAGAAGGGGATAGATTTAAGGCCGTATTTACGGTTAGGAACACATCGGATCGCAAAATGGATGTAGGGATTAAGGGGAATATTAAGGGCATTAAGGAGCTTTCGATAATTAATGAGTCCCTACAGCCGGGTGAGGCAAGAGAAATCGGCTGGGAGATTGATGCCCCTTATGGCGCCGATAAACTGACATATGAGGTCGTAGCAAGGGATAAGAACGGCGGGGCGCAGGATAATATCCAGATTACGGAGAAGCTGTTTGAAGCGGTTCCTACAAGGGTTTTTCAGGCTACTCTTGCGCAAATTGACAAGGGCTTCAGTGCCGACATTGAAAAGCCCGGGGATTCAATTCCGGGAAAGGGCGGAATTAGTGCCTTACTTAAACCTAAACTCTCAAACGGATTGGAGGGGGTTAGATGGTATATGGAGCGTTATCCATATATATGTATGGAGCAGAGGATTTCAAGGGCCATAGCGTTAAGGGATGAAGCGTTGTGGAAAAGCATTATAGCCGAGATGCCCTCATACCTTGATTCAGACGGGCTTGTAAAGTATTTCCCAAAAATGGATTCTGGAAGCGATGTGCTAACCTCTTATATTCTCTCAATCTCCAATGAGTCTAGATATGAGATTCCATCTGATATAAAAAACCGAATGATGGATGGGCTGACGGGATTCATTGAAGGAAGGGTCATCAGGTATTCGTCTTTGCCTGCCGCTGACCTTTCAATAAGAAAGATGGCCGCGCTGGATGCGCTTTCACGCAATGGTAGGGGTAATACAAACCTCTTGAGTTCCATCTCTGTAGAGCCTAATGTATGGCCCACATCGGCTGTAATAGATTGGATGAATGTGCTCTTGAGGATTAAAGACATCCAGAATCGTGATAAAAAACTCAATGAGGCAGAGCAGATAGTAAGGTCTAGACTCCATCTTCAGGGGACTACAATGGGTTTTTCAACAGAGAAGACGGATTATCTCTGGTGGCTTATGGTCTCAGGCGATGAGAATGCTTTAAAGGGTCTATTGACCCTGATTTCATTTGAGAACTGGAAGGAAGACATCCCGAGAATGGCAATGGGCGTGATAGGAAGGCTAAAGCAGGGGCATTGGGATACAACGGTTGCAAACGCTTGGGGGATACTCACAATGGAGAGGTTCTCACAAAAATTTGAATCCGTTCCTGTGACAGGATCTACAACCTCCGAATTAGGTAAAAAGATAGAGACGGTTGATTGGACTAAATTCCCTGATGGCGAAGATGTTATGTTTAATTGGCCGGAGACAAAAGAGAGATTAACCATCACACATAATGGCACAGGAAAGCCCTGGGCTACAGTGCAGAGCCTTGCTGCAATTCCGCTTAAATGGCCTTTCTCAAGCGGATATATGATTAAAAAAACTCTAACACCTATGGAACAAAAGGCACATGGAAAATGGAGCAGAGGAGATGTGGTCAGGGTTCGGCTTGAAATTGAGGCACAATCTGGTATGACATGGGTTGTTGTGGATGACCCAATACCTGCGGGATCAACCATTTTGGGGACTGGGCTTGGACGGGACTCGGAGATTTTAACAGGCGGTGAAAAGAGGGAAGGATGGGTATGGCCTGCGTTTGAGGAGCGCACATTCCAGGCATTCAGGTCGTATTACGAATATGTGCCAAAGGGGAAATGGGCTGTCGAATACACCCTGAGACTCAATAACGAGGGTGTGTTTAATATGCCTCCAACGAGGGTTGAGGCTCTCTATTCTCCTGAGATGATGGGAGAGATGCCGAATGATAAGATAACCGTTGGGCCGTAGGTGATTCGGATGGAAGAATCCTAGGGAAATTCATATAGGACTTCCGGGAGGTGGAGGTTTAATAGCTCACGAAAACCTTTAGACAGCAATCCAAAACGAGGCATTTAAAAATGATAATCGTTCAAAGCTTGGTTCTACTGAACCTCCACCTTTGCCGGAGAAGATCACTGACGTGTGGGCAGTTACTGACTCTCGCGAAGAAGATCGGTATAGAGTCTGGAAGGGAATAGAGAGACTAATTGGCGGAGTCTAGGACTGATTTCGATTCATAAGACTACCAGAGATAAGTAACACATATATGATAGTTTTATATCACCACCGAAGTACATTGGCATGAAGCAGAAGGTATGGATTACAATGACTTATGAAGAAAGTAAATAAAAATTGGTGTGGTGAAGATATGAGAATTGATAAAGTCTTGAAAGAGAAACGTGATGAGGTATTACAAATTGCTGCAAGTTACGGAGCGCACAATGTCCGCATCTTTGGTTCCCTAGCTCGTAGTGAAACCGCGTCGGACAGCGACATTGATGTCCTGGTGAATCTTGATTCCGGTTTAAGCCTGCTCGACATAGTTGTGCTCAAGCAAGACCTAGAAGTTCTGCTCGGTTGCAAAATGAATGTTGTCACTGAGGCAGTGACTAGTCCATATATCCGAGAGCAGGTGCTCAAGGAAGCATTTAGCCTATGAAAGGCGATCAGGTTTATCTCATGAAGTTTTCATTACTGATTCTAATATTCCTATTTCTCTTTATAACCCACGCCCGTGCACTCCCTACGTTTGAAGAGGTTAAAAACTCTTATAAGAAATCCGATGCGGTTCTCCTGGACCGTCACGGGGAGGTCATACACGAACTCAGGATTGATGAAAAGGGAAGGAGGCTCGATTGGGTAGGTCTCAGGGATATATCTCCGTCTTTAATCAAGGCTGTTATTCATTCCGAAGACAGGAGGTTTTACGAGCACCACGGCGTTGATTGGAGGGCAGTAATAGCTGCCGTCTTTGACAGACTCCTATCGAAGGGTGACAGAGGCGCGAGCACAATAACAATGCAGCTTGTGTCAATCCTCAATAAAGGGTTAAAGCCAAGGGGTGTAAAGAGAACTCTTAGCCAAAAATGGAGACAGATAAAGGCCGCATGGGAGATTGAAGGGACATGGTCTAAGGATGAGATAATTGAGGCATATCTGAATCTGACAACATTTAGAGGAGAACTTCAGGGCATATCGTCTGCGTCGAGAGGGATTTTTGATAAAGAGCCGAGCGGACTCGATGAATCGGAATCTCTAGTCCTCGCCTCCTTAATCCGTTCGCCAAACGCTCAAGTTGGCGATGTAGTAAAGAGGGCATGCGCCCTTGGGGACTCCCTAAAATTGCAAATCCTGTGTGAAAGTATAAAGATTCTAGCCCAAAAACTCTCGGCCCCATATTACATAAAGCCCCGCATTGCACTTGCTCCTCACGTTGCACGGGAGTTATTGAAAAAAGAGGGTGAAAGGGTTATTTCAACCATTGATGGAAGGCTCCAGAGATTTGCAACCGAGGTTTTAAAATACCAACTCAACCTCCTGAAGAATCAAAACGTTCACGACGGGGCGGTTCTGGTTATGGATAATAAAACCGGGGACATACTTGCCTACGTTGCAAATGGCAGGACGTCTTCGAGTGCGAGATATGTAGATGGAATTAGGGCAAGAAGACAAGCAGGCTCAACGCTCAAGCCTTTTCTATATGAAATTGCAATTGAAAAACACCTGATCACGGCGGCATCCGTAATTGACGATTCTCCGATCGATATACCGACCTCCGCTGGGCTTTATATACCGCGGGATTACGATAATGAATTCAGAGGACTTGTAAGTGTCAGAACTGCCCTTTCATCATCTCTCAATGTTCCTGCCGTAAGAACTCTGATGCTGGTTGGAGAGGAACCTTTTGTTGCGAGACTAAGAGAACTGGGGTTTGAAAACATTGATGAATCGGGAGATTATTACGGCCTCTCGCTCGCACTTGGCTCTGCTGATATAAGTCTCTATGAGCTTGTAAACGCATATAGAACACTGGCCAATGGCGGGGTGTGGAGCGAGCCGAGATTGACTTTTAATAATAAGAGGAATACGCCAAAGCGGGTTATGAAGGCCGAAGCCGCATTCATAATTTCAAATATCCTTTCAGACAGGGGGGCAAGGAGTATTACATTCGGATTTGAAAATCCAATATCCACACGATTCTGGACTGCGGCTAAGACCGGAACGAGCAAAGATATGAGGGATAACTGGTGTATTGGGTATTCACAGATGTATACTGTAGGCGTTTGGATTGGTAATTTCACTGGCGAGCCGATGTGGAATGTCACCGGTATAACGGGAGCTGCCCCTCTATGGCTTGATATAATGAACTATCTCCATCGCAACAGTACCAGCGCTCCTCCCCAAACACTCAAAGGGGTGATAGCAAAGAGGATAGAATTTGAGCATCATATAGAGCCTGGAAGAATCGAATGGTTTATACATGGCACAGAGCCGGATTCAATAGAACTAAATACAAACCACGGAAATACTCATATTACATACCCCCCTAGCGGGACTATAATCGCCTTAGATCCCGACATCCCTAAG
>CAYMEO010000092.1:0-8246 GCA_964389705.1 uncultured Spirochaetia bacterium | reverse complement strand
TAGTATAGCCTTTTTCCCCGGGCTCAGCTAAGAGACATTTCAAAAGCTACTATAATATACAGAACGAGTTTATGGTAAAATTGAGATATGAAAAAAGGAAACTTAACCGATCTGGAGAAGGCAAGAGACCATTTTATAAGGGCTACCACCGAGAGCATTATAGGGGCGGGGTTTGCTATAAAAGGTTTGAGGAACCTCTTAGGGCAGAAAGAAGGTAGAAAACTCGCCGCCGATTTTGCCCTAAAGTTTATCAAAACGGGGATGGATTTGATGACAAATCCATTTGATATCTTAAGGTCATCTAAAGAGACCAAGCCATCAAAATCCAAAGCGCGCAGGAAGAAGACAAGGAAGGTAAAGATTGAATAGTGTCTTTCCAGATGCGGAAAATGCAGAAAACGTACTGAAGCGTTTTAAAGAGGTCCATAAAGGAATCTCTCCGGAGAAAGAGGCTCTCCTTTATACGATTTCGTCATACAGCCTATTTCTTGGGAGGGCTCTAATAAAAAACCCTGAGATTCTAGATGCATTGCTTAGGTCAGAGTTCCTTCAAGGGAAAAAACCGCCTGAGAAATTCATTGAGGAATCTAAAGTGATTGCAGGGTGTTCTAAGTCCGCGGAAGATCTTATGTCCGGGCTAAGACGATATAAGTATAGAGAGCTATCGAGGATAGTCTACCGGGACATAATGAATCTGGGGACCTTTCCAGAAATAATGGAAGAACTCTCAGACCTGGCAAGCGGCATTTTAGAGGCGGCGTTTATATTTTTTAGAAGAGAGATCAAGAGATCGGTTCCTGAAAGATTCGTCATAATCGGTATGGGAAAACTCGGGGGAAGGGAACTCAACCTTAGTTCAGATGTTGATCTGATCTATATCTACGAAGACTCAACAAAGCCAGATGGTTTTTTTAAGCTCGCTGAGAGAATTACTAAATCGCTCAGTGCTATTACAGAAGATGGCTTTCTCTATAGGGTTGATCTTGGACTCCGCCCCGGTGGGGGGAAAAGTCCCATTGCGCTTTCATTTGAAGGCGCTCTTGAGCACTACTTTTATTGGGGCGATACATGGGAAAGAGCCGCACTTATAAAGGCAAGGCCCGTTGCAGGAGACATTTCACTTGGGAGTGAATTCAATAAAGAGATTGAGCCTTTTATATACAGAAAGCACCTCGACTATACGTCGATTGAAGATTTAAAAGATATGAAGGCTAAACTCGATAGGCTTCACAAGGCGCGAGACGTAAAGCTCGGAAGGGGGGGGATTCGGGAGATAGAGTTCTTTGTGCAGGCGCTTCAACTTATAAACGGGGGGGCTATAGAGGAGCTGAGGGAAAAAAATACTCTAAAGACCCTAGAGAAGCTAAGACAAAGAAGGATTATTGAT
Source organism: uncultured Spirochaetia bacterium (assembly GCA_964389705.1). Taxonomy (GTDB): domain Bacteria; phylum Desulfobacterota_D; class UBA1144; order Nemesobacterales; family CSP1-2; genus PSLL01. Next base: position 6,859 of record CAYMEO010000092.1, on the reverse strand, counting down.
GAAGATGTCTTCCAGACACTCAGCGCATCATATCTCTTTTTAAGGAAGGTAGAACACGGAATACAATTAGCAGATGAGCTTCAGACACACGAGTTACCCGAAGATCCTAATGGCCTTTCTAGGCTTGCAAAGATAGTGGGTCTTAAAGATGGGAAGGAATTTGAGAAGTGTTATAATGAAATAACCTCTCGGGTCTCTCGAATATACGGGCAGCTCTTTTATGAGCCATCAAAGAAGATTGAAGAAGGAGCAAGGGCATTCTGGGAGCTTGCCGATTTCCTGACAGAGGGGAATGTTCCTAGAGATAAGGCGATAGGGGATTTAAGGAACTTGGGATTTAAATATCCTGAGGGTGCAATTGAGATTATATCCTCTCTTCTTGATTCAAAAAGGGGCGCGCTCACGCAGAGGGGAAGAATTCTTGCAAGGAGGGTAATACCTGCCTTCCTAGGTGAGGTTATTGTCTCCCCTGACCCTGATGCTGCACTCGGAAACCTTGAGAGGTTTATATCTGGAATCGGTTGGCGAACATTCATCTATGCCCTTCTTGCAGAAAACCCTGATATACTTAAGCTGCTTTCCAGGCTTTTTTCAACGAGTGTCTACCTTTCGAATTTCTTGATAAGGCATCCGGAGTATCTTGATGTGCTCACTATAAAAGGCACAAGAGGGGATTTTGCCTCAAAAGAAGAGATGATTGAAGAGCTTAAAAGAATCATAAACGAAGAGAAGGAATATGAGGGCAAACTGAATGTAATAAGGAGATTCAAGCATGTAGAGACACTTAAGCTTTGCCTTAGGGATTTAAACCGTGAGGTAGACCCAGTCTACGTCGGAATTTATCTCTCTATGCTTGCCGAGTCTATTCTTGAGGTAGGACTTACCCTTGCTGGTGAAATTGTGGGGACTAAGACGGGAAGAAAAGGAAGCATCTCCGATATGGTAATACTTGGTATGGGAAAATTGGGCGGTATGGAGATGAGCTATAATTCCGATCTTGACCTAATTTTCATATATGAAGAGGGCGAGCATGAGTTCTTCTCAAGACTGGGTCAGAAAATCATATCGCTTCTTTCAATTCCCACAAATGAGGGATTTGCATACAAGATTGACATGAGACTAAGGCCGTCGGGAAGGGCAGGAGCACTTGTTTCATCATTTGAGTCTTTCAAGAGATACCATCAGGATAGTGCAAAACTCTGGGAGAGACAGGCTCTCATTAAAGGAAGGCCATCTGCCGGGAATATGGATTTGGGGAGAGAGGTTATGAAAACAGTCGAATACTTTGTTTATGAAAAACCTCTTGAAATGGATTTTCATAAAGAGATTTATCATCTGCGTGCTAGGATGGAGAGGGAAATCGCAAAAGAAGATAAGCTCAAACTGAACCTTAAAACTGGAAGGGGCGGCATAGTGGATATAGAGTTTCTCGTTCAGATGCTTCAGCTTAGATTTGGGCGTTACTGTAGGAATATAAGAAAGCAAAATACACTAGAGGCCCTTGAGGGATTGTGGAGGTTTGGAGCAATAGAAGAAAAGGAGTTTATTGCATTAAAGGATGGGTTCTATTTTCTAAAGAAGCTTGAGAATCTGCTTAGGCTTCTCCATGACAGGTCTATAAGTGAGATTTATGAGAGTGACTTTCATAAACTTTCGCTCGAGCTGGATATGAAAGAAAGTGGTGAAAAATTAAAAGAGATATACAGTTCCAAGACCGAGCAGATAAGGAGGATTTATGACAAGTATTTTTCTTGACGGATAATTCTTTATTATCCTGCTCAGAAGTAGGACTTCGTACTATTGTCATATCCGAATGTGTTTGTCGGATATCCACAAATACCGGATTCTCGCTTAATGGGTGCGGGGATGGCATTTTCCAATCTTGAGCGTGTAATATTATGTATTTAGTTAGAACTCAAGAGGAATTGAAATTGGAAAGCTGTATTTTCATATTGGCAGATGGAGCAAGGGCGGATGTATTTGAAGAGCTTCTAAAACGTGGAGACCTTGCGAATATATCAAAATACATAATTGAAAAGGGAACATTTACAAATGCCGTCTCGGTTTTTCCGTCTACTACGGGGCCTGCTTATGCCCCTTTTCTATTAGGGAGGTTTCCGGGCAGATGTAACCTCCCTGGCATTAGGTGGTTTGATAGAAGACTCTATGCTAAAAGGCTTTTTTCTCCCTACCGTTTCAGAAGCTATGTGGGGATTGAGAGCTTTCTTATGAACCGGGACATCTCTAAAGATACGCAAACCCTTTTTGAGGTATTTCCTAGGGCTATAAACATAGTAAGTGAGCTTTCGCGCGGGGCGGGATTTCGTGGAGACAAGACCAGATTTTCGAGGGCGTACTATAAAATAAAAGGGCACTTTAACCATCGCTGGGACGAGGTTGATATTGCTTCAAGGAAGGTCTTTCTTCAATCCTTAAAGGGCCATCCCGAATTTTCGTATGTTGTATTTTTGGGGATTGATACATATTCTCACCTGACGCACCCCTTTCACCGCAAGGTAATAGACTCTTATCTGAGAATTGATGAAAGCGTGGGACTCATTGGAAAAGCCCTGGAAGATATGGGAAAGCTGGACAGGACCCTCTTTATAATCGCAAGCGACCATGGACTTAGCCAAACCCATTCCCACTTTGATTCCGTACAGTTTATGAACCTGCTTGGGTTTAAAACGTTTTACTATCCAAAGATATTTAAGCACTATAGAGACGCCAATGCCGCGAATATGATTTCGGGAAATGCCATGACTCATCTATACATAAAAAGCCCCGAAGGTTGGGAGAGGAGAAGTTCCTTTGAGGAACTCAATGGTCTTGTAAACGCCCTTCTTGAGAGACATGAGATAGATATAGTTGCAGGACTCGATGAAAAGGGCAGGGCGAGGATTAAAAGTGAGAGAGGAGAAGCGTTGGCTTGGCTGGATGAGAGCGGTTATATAAGATATGAAAAGATTTATGGCGACCCATTTGGATATAATGGTTTACCTAGGAAGATGGATAGAGACGAGAGCCTCAGATATAGCTTTTACACACAATATCCCGATGCGATTCTTCAGATCATACAGCTCCTTGAATCTCCGCGCTCTGGGGATTTAGTGATCAGCGCAAAGCCCGGTTTTGATCTCAGGGCAAAACATGAAAACCCTGAACACTGCTCGTCTCATGGGGCACTTTTTAGAGAACAGATTCTCGTTCCCCTTGGGATAAACGTAAAGATTAAAAAAGAGTTTGTAAGAACTGTAGACCTATATCCTACAATACTTCATCTTCTTGGAAAGCCCATTCCCAGGGATATAGACGGAGTGAGTTTAATTAGCTGATATGTATTTTCCTATTTCGAATATAGGACTCTTAGGATCGATTCAGATATAAAAAGACTGATAACTCCAAGGAGAAAGTAACTCCATATCTCTTTAAAGACTTTAACCAATCCGTTTTGTACACCGGAATGAAAGGAATCGGCCTTTATCTTCAGGGAAACCTTCTCAAGATTAGATTCTCGTGTATCAACGTTTACACAAAATCTATATCCTGTTCCTTCATCCCATCTCACCGTATAGATTCCGGGAATGAGGGTTTTAATGAATTTAGGACTCCCCCGATATATTTTTGTCTCTTCTCCCCGGGGATTCTCGACCTTTATTTCATCTACCCCTTCTGGAAAACTAATATCTACAGGTTCGCCAATAATGAAATTTTTCTTCTGAGACTCAGCAGAGGAAAGATCGAGTATTTTCTTTATAGTTGGGAGAAACACCGGAGTAAGTGAGAGATTGTTCCAAGCCGTATCTGCTGTTGAAGCAAATAGAAATACGTTTCCTCTTCCTACTTTTCTGTGAATGAGAAATGGAGAATTATTTGAGGCATATAGAATCGTAGAGGAGTCCTTAGCCGGGCGGAGATTGAATAGCTCTTTTACTTTCACTTGACTGAATTTTTCATCCATTCCTTCTGTAAATTCATTTGGTTTATGAATGCTGAGTGAATAATCGTCTTCAGATAAGCTTCCGATATCTGCGGGAAGAATGTTACCAAAGAGTGTATTGTACACATCGCTTCTTACTCGACCTCCAAGGAATATTACGACTGTTCCACCATTTTTTAGAAATTCCTCTATTTCATGGACTTTTTGCGGAGTCATATCCCCGACATTTGCCAAAAAGATTATGTTGTAATTTTTTAACTTCTCATCAAGAAAAGATTCATTGTCTTTTATAGATACGTGGAGCGGCAGTATTTCGGAAATCGTTTCGACAGCGCGTGCAAGGTAGTAGGTCTCGCTAAACCGTGCATTCCCTCTTGGATCTCCATCAACTATGAGAATCTTCGGCTCTCCCTTTTGAGAGAAAACAAAGTATCTGACATCATCCACCGTAAGGTTATCATGAGAGATTTCGACCCTGCCAAATATTTCATCTTTAGTAGGGCCCTCTTTAGGAATAACAAAATCCTTTATCCCTTCATTCATCCCTTCAATATTTATTAGTCCTTTTACCTCCTTATCGCCAAGAAATGTGGTAACGAGTAGGTTCTTTACAGGATTCTTTGAATAGTTAAATATTCTAACAAATATTCTTATGGCACCTCCTTCTTCATCTTTAAGACTTACATCTGATACAGCGTAGTTTTCCATATCCGAGTCTGGATTAACATCAATTGGCAAAAGCCATTCTCTTTTGAAATCATTTCTTGTCCAGCCATTTCTCTGGAAATCAGTAAAGAATACTAGTTCTTTCTTCCAATTTGGTGTGCTCTCAAGTGAACTGAATATCTCTTCGAGCCTTCTTTCATTATCTACAAAGGTGTATGATAGTTTCAGATTCTTTAAATCCCCTACCGCCTTTTCTCTATCTTGCGTGACTTTGAACTTGATATTATTATCGGTTGGGATAAGAGGAAAAACGGTTACAAGACTCCCATCGGGAAGCGATTGTATGAGTTTTTCCGCTTCGTTTTTTGCCTTTTTAAAGTTGTCTTTGTATCCCATGCTGAATGAGTTATCAACTACAATTGCAACGGATCTATCACCTTGTATATTCACATGGGAAAGGGAAAAAACAGCAGGTTTTGAAAATACGATAGTCAGTAGGATTAAGATTAAGGCCCTGAGGAAAAGTAGAATTGAGTCTTTTAATTTTGATCTTTTTGTTATTTCTCCTTGGGAGGCTAGAAGAAAACGAACAGCTGAGAAACTCTTTTTGATCCCTCTTTTTTTGGATATAAGATGTATGAGAGTGGGAAGTATAATAGCACTAAGACCAATTAAAAAGAATGGATTTAAAAAAGAGAAGTTCAACTTTTCCCCTATTTATCTGAAATTTGAATAAGCACATCTCCTATTGGGATGTTTGATGGAGAAAGTACATATCTCGATCCATTCTTGCGGCATATAAGTCTTAATTTTTGAATAAACTCCTCTACTCTTTTTTTGTAAATATCTCTGAAGCCTTCGGTCTCAACAAGAACCTTTATGTCTTCTTCCATATCCTCAAATTCGATTGATCCGTCGAAGTTAAATTCAATCTCATCTGGATCAATCACATGGATAGCAATTGTATCCTTTCCAACTGCTCGGGTGAGTTTAATGGATTCTTCTATTAACTCTAAGTCCATAAGAAAATCGGAGACCAAGACGAAAACTGAATCCATATTAATTCTCCCTACTGTTTTTAGTACCGCCTCTTTGAGCGAACTCTTTCCGCCTGGCCTAAGGGATTTGAGTTTTTCTAATATATATATGAGGCTTGCAGTTCCTGATCGCGGCAGGATTATATCTACTTCTTTATCGGAAAAATCCACTATCCCTACGCTGTCTCCCTGTTTAAGGAGTAGATAGGCAAGGGTTGCTGAGAGTCTCACTGCATAATCGAATTTGGAGACTTCTTTTGATGCATATCCCATAGAACCACTTCTGTCAATTAATATGTACCAGTTTAGATTCACCTCGTCTTCGAACTTCTTTACATATAGGCGATCGAGTCTACCGTAGAGTCTCCAGTCAATATGCCTGAGTTCGTCTCCCAGGGAATATTCTTTGTATTCCATAAAGTCTGGGCTTATGCCTTTGTGGAAACTTTTATGTATACCTACCCTGTAGCCCCTTATGCGGGACGAAATACGAAAAAAGAACCCCCTCAGCTTTAGGGCAGCCTCTATATCTATTATGTCTTTTGACATAATTCCAAAGGATCGAAGTAAGGAAATCAGGAAAATCTATTTTGCTTTCTTATTGATCGAGGAGCCTTTTAACCTCTCCAGCGACCGATTCTTCTTCAGAATTTTTAGATATGGAGATCTCTTTAATCAGGAGTGTTCGCGCGGCATCCATCATTCTTCTTTCCCCGAAGGAGAGTTCCTTTTCGCTCTGGAGTAGATATATGTCTTTTAAAACCTCGGCTATCTCGAATATGTTTCCACTCTTGAGCTTTTCACCGTATTCACGGTACCTTTTATTCCAGCTTTTATGGCCGTTTGTAGAATTGCTCATTTTCTTTTTACTTTTAAGTATTTCGTATATCTTTGGAATTTCGGCCTTTGAAATCACACGCCTTAGTCCGACTGCATGGGCATTATCGGTGGGTACCATTACGGTGACATCGCTATCAATGACTTTAAGTATATAAAACGTTTTTTTTGTTCTACAGATTTCCTTAACTTCGATTCCTTCAACCATTACAACGCCGTGAGCTGGATAGACTACTATATCACCGATCTTAAACATTCTCTCCCTTCCTTGGCGTCGGTTTTAGATATCGTATCATAATTTAAGGCTTTGGTCAACATGATTTTCCTGGAGATTAACACTTAAGGAGAGAGGTATAAAAGAAGACCTCCTTAGTGTCTA
>CAYMEO010000091.1:0-8609 GCA_964389705.1 uncultured Spirochaetia bacterium | reverse complement strand
ACTGATAAAACCTGGGATAGGGCAAAAACAGGCCTCAAATTCAGCGCACGAAAGTGATTATATGATATAGAATGCATGCAGGGACAGAATATTATCCTGTCCCTGCTTAGAAACGACACAACTGCTTGATTTCCTTTCCCCTAGTCCGCGAATTTCCAGGATGAGTGGCTGTATTTTTTCAAAGATTTTTATGCTTATTTTTTAACACCCTGTGCTTAATGTCTAAGCACAATCCGAGTGCAAGATTCGTAAATTGGGCTTATTTAGGCAATTGAATGGGATTGTGAAAAATGGTATGTTCTTTGCCTAATAGGATATGAGGAGGTGCTTTTATGAAAAAGATAGAAGCCATAATAAAGCCGTTTAAACTCGATGACGTTAAGGAATCCTTAAAAGAGATAGGCGTTCAGGGGCTTACGGTTACGGAAGTCAAGGGATTTGGAAGGCAAAAAGGACACACAGAGCTTTATAGGGGAGCAGAGTACGTCGTAGACTTCTTGCCTAAGATAAAACTCGAAATTATAATTCCCGACAACATGGTGGCAAAGGTAGTTGATGCCATAATGGATAGTGCCAAGACTGGTAAGATTGGAGACGGAAAAATCTTCATACTTCCTATGGAGGAGGTCATAAGAATAAGGACAGGAGAGCGTGGCGAGGATGCTTTATAAAGAAAAAACTCAACTAGCCGAGGAGGGCATCATTAAATGGCTGTAAAGAAGAACAACTCAATAAAAAGAAAGGGAGGTACAAACAGTATGTTTCCCAAGAGCGTAGGAGATGTACTAAGATTGATAAAAGAGAAAAATATCGAGATCGTAGATTTAAGATTTCTCGATTTTCTCGGAACGTGGCAGCACTTCAGTGCTCCCCCACATGAGATTGAAGAAGACACATTTGAAGAGGGGCTTGGTTTTGATGGTTCAAGCATTCGTGGATGGCAATCAATCCATGCAAGCGATATGCTTGTTGTTCCAGACCCAACCACAGCAAGGATTGATCCGTTTACATCCGTCCCTACCCTAGCAATAATATGCGATGTAGTTGATCCAATAACCCGCGAGCCTTATACGCGAGACCCAAGAAACATTGCAAAAAAGGCTATAGCCCATATGAAAAACATAGGGATTGCCGACACCGCCTATTTTGGGCCTGAGCTTGAGTTCTTTATATTCGATGATATTAGATATGATCAAACACCAAACTCTGGATACTACTTCGTAGATTCTGTAGAAGGACTCTGGAACTCAGGGAGAGATGAGAAACCGAACCTGGGATACAAACCGAGATACAAAGAGGGGTATTTCCCAGCACCACCTACAGACAGCTTTCAGGACATAAGGTCAGAGATGGTTAAAGTCCTTGAGGAACTTGGGGTTATGGTTGAGAAACACCATCACGAGGTCTCTACAGCCGGTCAGGCGGAGATTGATATGCGTTTTGCCCCACTCGTTGAGATGGGTGACAGAATGATGTGGTATAAATACGTATGCAGGTGCGTTGCAAAAAAACACGGAAGAACAGTCTCATTTATGCCGAAGCCCATATTTGGAGACAACGGCTCTGGAATGCACACGCATCAATCCCTCTGGAAAGACGGCGAGCCGCTTTTTGCCGGAAATGGTTATGCTGGTCTGAGTGACCTTGCTATGCACTATATTGGAGGGATTCTAAAACATGCCCCGGCACTGTGTGCATTTGTCGCACCTACTACAAACTCATACAGAAGACTAGTCCCCGGATTTGAGGCCCCTGTGAACCTCGCTTATTCCGCAAGAAATAGAAGCGCTGCCGTGAGAATCCCAATGTATTCACCGAGTCCAAAATCAAAGAGAATCGAGGTAAGATTCCCAGACCCATCATGCAACGGCTATCTTGCCTTTGCAGCAATGCTTATGGCGGGGCTCGATGGAATCGAGAAGAGAATCAACCCCGGGGAGCCGCTTGATAAAGACATATATGCACTGGGCCCTGAAGAGCTTGCGGGAATTCCATCTGTTCCAGGTTCACTCGAAGAGGCCCTTAAAGCCCTCGAGAAAGACCACGAGTTCCTCCTAAAAGGAGACGTGTTTACAGACGATGTGATTGAGACATGGATAAGCTACAAGATGGAGAAGGAGGTAAATCCAATAAAACTAAGGCCCGTGCCTTATGAGTTCATGCTCTATTTCGACGCTTAGAAACAAAGCCATTAGGAAAAGAAGATAAAAAGGCGGCAATTTGGTTGCCGCCTTTTTATCTTTCGGGGTTAAATTAGTACCAAAATATACAAACCGAAGATGCCTTAAACAGGTATAGTCATCCCAAGCATTGGCGAAGCAATCCTCCTTTGTTTTAGATCGCTTCGTCACTTTGTTTCTCGCAATGACACTTCCCATTATGCATAATTAATCAAAATAAGGCTTCTGTATCAAACTCGCTTTAAGCTTAGAAAAGGAATGTGCTTTGAATACCATTGAGTTCACACTACTTATTTGGCTTGGCTCACTGGTCGCGGGCTTCTTGGGATCATTGACAGGGCTAGGTGGTGGGGTCGTCATCATACCGCTCTTGACCCTGGTATTTGGAGTGGATATCCGATACGCAATTGGGGCATCTCTTGTTTCAGTAATTGCAACCTCTTCGGGGGCTGCCGCCGCTTATGTCAAAGAGGGTTATAGTAATATTCGAATCGGCATGTTTCTTGAAATCGCCACTACATTTGGAGCATTGGTTGGGGCTTCTATAGCGGCAAATATACCTACCTCTATAATTGCGGTTATATTTGGAATTGTTCTCATCTACTCGGCGCACTTATCAAGTCAGTCTAGGCATGACACACCCAGCAATGATCGGCCTGATCCACTTGCCACCCGACTGAGGATGAATGGAAGATATCCCACCCCCCAAGGCCTACAGTCATATCATGTACACAGTGTCCCAACCGGATTTAGTTTGATGTTCGTGGCTGGCGTGCTTTCCGGGCTACTTGGAATCGGGTCGGGAGCCGTTAAAGTGCTTGCTATGGATCAGTTTATGAGAATCCCGTTTAAGGTCTCTACAACCACCAGTAACTTTATGATTGGAGTAACCGCTGCCGCCAGTGCTGGGGTATACCTGAACCGAGGATATATTGATCCTGGCCTAGCTATGCCGGTAATCCTGGGGGTATTACTCGGTTCGCTATTTGGTACACATGTGCTGGTAAGCGCCAAAACCCAATTTCTGCGCCTTATCTTTAGCACTGTTATCATAGCGCTGGCAATCGAGATGATATATAACGGCTTAACCGGGAGGCTCTAATATGTCTCAACACAGAGATTCATATACCGATGAGCAAATGGAACAGATAATAGGCAACCTCTTGAGAATCGGGGTCATCATTTCTGCGGTGATGGTATCTATAGGAGGGGTCTTGTATCTAATCCATTATGGCACCAAATCGCCCAATTATCGCGTATTTCATGGAGAGCCGTCGGACTTACGTAGCCTCTTCGGGATCTTATCAGACGCCCTGTTGTTACGTAGCCGTGGCATAATCCAGACTGGGCTTTTGTTACTTATTGCCACCCCAGTAGCGCGGGTTGTGTTCTCAGTTCTTGCCTTTGCACTTCAGCGTGATTACATATACGTCATCGTAACTCTAGTTGTGCTTGGGGTGCTCATCTACAGCCTCACCGGGGGACACCTGTAATGGTATATAAAGGCAAGGGACTGTCCGTTAATTTAAAATTTTATTTTGTTACTTATTCCCTCCGTTTTTTCCATATCTTTTGTAGATACTTTTTTAGATTCGACTCCCTTCCTATTTCAGTTGGCTCATAGTAGATTCTGTCTTTAATCTCCTCGGGCAGATAGTTCTGTTCCACAAAATGATCCTCGAAGCTGTGGGCATACTTGTAATCATTCCCGTAACCGATGTCCTTCATCAGACTGGTTGAGGCGTTTCTTAAATGAAGAGGAATTGGGAGGTTTGGCCTTTCGCGCACATCGGAGAGCGCCTTTTCAATTGCAATATATGATGCGTTGCTCTTTGGACAGCTTGCAAGATAGGTTGCAGTCTGAGCAAGGATTATTCTCGCCTCTGGCATTCCTATATAGTGGACGGCAGTAAAACACGCAGTCGCCAGTGTCAATGCGTAAGGCTCTGCATTGCCTATGTCCTCCGATGCAAGAATAATCAAACGGCGCGCGATGAATTTCGGGTCTTCCCCCGCCTCGAGCATACGGGCTAGATAGTACACCGCCGCATCGGGGTCGCTTCCCCTGACGCTCTTTATAAACGCCGAAATCGTATTATAATGCTCCTCCCCGCTCCTGTCGTATCTGTAGTGGCGAGTCTGATACGCCTCGCGGATTTTCTCTTTATCAATTCTAATCGGCCCTCGCCCGCCGATTAGAGAAACAGCCAACTCAAGCGCATTCAGCATAATCCGGGCATCGCTTCCAGATAGACCAATAAGCTCTTTTTGAGCCTCCGGGGTTAATTCGACATTCTTCATCAATTCATCTTCAGTTAAAGCCCTGTTCAGAATGATCTCAAGGTCGGCGTCCGTTAATGGGTCCAGGACATAAACCTGACACCTAGAGAGTAGAGGAGATATAACCTCATAAGACGGATTCTCAGTTGTAGCCCCGATAAGAATCAGTGTGCCGTTCTCAACGCTTTCAAGAAGGGCATCCTGCTGGGCCTTATTGAATCTGTGGATTTCATCAATGAATAATATAGTCCGCCTTCCAATTTCGAGGGACTCCCCGGCATGGGATATAATCTCGCGCATCTCTCTAACACCCGATGAAATCGCATTCACCTGAAAAAAGTCCGCATCCATCTCCTTTGCAATAAGCCGGGCAAGCGTCGTCTTCCCGGTTCCAGGCGGCCCCCACAGAATCATCGAACGCAGATTACCGATTTGAACCATATTGCGAATCGCTCCATCAGCACCTACCAGGTGTTCTTGGCCTACAAACTCACCAAAATTCCTTGGCCTGATTCTCTCGGCAAGTGGAACCGCAGATTTCGGCAGTGTGAAAAGTGAGGTGCTATTTGGGTCTGGCTTTGAAAATTTCTTTGACATTTAAAAAGATTAGAATGATGAAACTTCGTATTTCACGGGCAATAAACTCTCCAGATTTAAATGTTTGGAAGCATCGAGAATTTCAATACCCACGATTCTGTCATCTTCACCAAGGTCCAGCACAACGTTATCGGAGACTCGCTTGTTAATGACCTGTTGATCCCGATCATCCAGGCGAAGGTAAAGCAAATCTGTCTTCGCATTATACAGAATCTGCATTTGCTTTCTCCCATCTCCCGTAAAAAACGTAGACAGTCACAGTTATTATAACATCCCCTTCTATAGTATAGAACACTTCTACCTATTTTGCTCATAGTATTTATTAAGTCGTTTCTGTTTAAAATCATATATCTTGGCTTTTCCCATACGACCATACTTCTCTGAAATAGAAAATCCTGTACTGATTACATCTCTAATTTCCTCTTCGTTCGTGCCCCGTTCTTTGGCACACTCTAGAGTATGATGATCAATCTGTATAGCCCTTTTCTTCTTATCCAAGAATCTCTTTGACCAGCTTATCAATTTCCTCTAATTCGTTCTTTAGCATCTTTCTTACCATCCCCCGTAATCTGCCGATGCTTTTGATATTGCCAACCCCGCCGCCTGCAATCCACTTCTCTACTTTGACAGAACATTCCTTCCCTAACTCCGCCAGACGGGAATGTATAGGGTTATCCATTTTGAATTGTGGGATAGGAAGTTCGAGAACCTTTTTGTGAATATCACGAGGACCAAACAAACCACGGCTTTGCATCGGCTTAACCAATTTATCTATTAGGGATGAATTAAATATGGTAGCCAAAAAGAAAGCCTCATAGGTATTAATTAGCTCACAACAGTAAGTTTTATGGTCAACAATAAATCCTCTTGCTGATAAAACTTGATCTCCTATTCCAAACTCGATTTGCTCGTTCCGCACGACAGCCGCTGTCAAATTTGTGCCGGATGTATTGTAAATCACCCGATACTTTGATTGCGGATTCTGATGAGTTAATCCATGAACTCGGTCAAGCCTTTCATAGATGTTCATCTGCTCCGCCTTCGCCCTGCGCCGTTTCGTCCATTCTTCCTCCGCTCTCTCAAGCCACTTTTCAATCCCATAAAGACCGTCTTTGCTGGCTTTTTCTCTATCAATTAATACATAATGATCGTCCTCCGGTTCAATGGGAAGGACAACTAAACGATAGTCAAGATGCCCAAAGGGAATCAGGTCTGTTGAAAGAAGTGTGGCATAGAGAAAGCTACTTTCTACATTGCCTTCAAACCTGACATCACGATACGGCTTTTTTGCGAGTTCCATAGCCCTTGGGTCAGTTTCCAATAGCGGACTGCGTGTATCAAAACCGAGATGCGAGGGTTTTATCCGGACAAACCAGAAAGAACGCGGGACAATGGTTGCGCCCTGCTTAAAGTACCTCGCATAAAAGCTCGCCTCATGTGAGTCCTTGCCCTTTTCATTTGACCAAAAGGAGCGTTTCCCATGCCTGTTAAGAAAAAACCCGGTGTCTTCTATGACAAGGTCTCTCTTAGCCCTTTCAAGGGAGGTGTTTTTTCTCTCAAGGTTGCTCCGGAGAATCTGTCCGGGAATCGGATAATTTATTGGCTTCTCTTTATCGCACTTATACACAAATAACACACAACAAGGGACATTGAATAATGGAGAAACATTTTCACAGTCCCATATCTCACGCCAGGCGATATTCTGTTGAATATCCTCGCTAAAAGTGAATGCCCTTTGACGAAGCCCGCCGTGCTGGTCGGCGCTAAACAGGCTCCTTGGCAAAACAAAAGCCAGCGTTCCGCCCGTCCTGAGATAGAGGTCTGCGGCTCGCGCGAGAAAAAGGGTTGCCAGCTCCATGTGTGTAATTAACTCGCCCCGCCCCTTTAGCAACTTGTAATCGTTTATGATTTGTTGCTTTAAAAACCTCTGATATAAAGGCTCTCCGATACTGTTAAAGACAATCCAGGGCGGATTGCCAACTATGAAATCGAACTTTCTCTTGAAAAAAAGGGGCTTGTATATGTTTTTTAGAACAAAAGCCCAAATGCTGTCTCGATTGGCATCAATAAACTGCTTTAGCGTTTCCGCAACGGCAAAGAGCGCATCAACTAGCATATCCTTTTTAGCCAATGGAAAATTCTGAGCAACTAAAAAATTATAGAAGGATTTTCTATCAATTGGTTTGCCCTTGTTGTGCCTGGCAAAATCCCTGACTAGCTCAATTGATCTGTCATATATACTGAGATCATCAAGTAACACTTCGGGGATCAGAACCTCTTGTCCATCCAGTTCTACCACGTAGCTTGCCAGACCCCAAAGTGTCGTCTGGGTTTTAAGAGCGGGCAGGCGTATTGTATTGGCAAGGTAAACGGGAATTGAGACTATGCCCCTACGTCTCTTGAGTAAATCCCCAAGTGCGAGTATATAGTTCGTCTTGGCAACGATAACCGCAAGGGGATGAACATCCACGCCATACACCGAACCGAGAATATGCTGTAGAGTCTCAGGGGAATCTTTAAGCCTCTTTCGCTTCTCTCGAATGGCGAGATAGAGAAAAGTCCCCGAACCGCAGGCGGGGTCGAGCATAGCTCCACGGGGATTGGCATCTAACAATCTGTTGACAATTCGATGAGCAAGCCAATCGGGGGTATAGAACTCACCCAAGTCTTGGCACGTCTCCGGGTCTACCAGTTCCTGATAGAGGGATTTGAGCACATCCTCCGATAGCTCACGAAGATTGTAATTCTGTAATAGGCTAAATAACCAGCGCACAACCTCAATGCCGACTCTCACGGCTTCCCCGCGTGACAGCCATGAAAAGAAATCCTCTTCAATAAAATTCTCGATCCCTTGTCTCTTAAATAATTGACCTTCGAGCATCTCGACTATTTTTGCATCATCAGGCAAAGTTGCGCTCTCGGTGATCCGCATCCATGACATCAGTTTTGCTAATGTCGCCAGATAAGTATGACGGACAAAGAGTTCATCCTCCGCAACATCACTCCCGTAAACGATACGCAGGTATTTTTCCCAGCTATCGTAAATCACTTCAAAATCGCTGTGGGTTTTCACCTTCTTCCACAAGTTAACTAACACACTATCTACGGTTTGAAAGGCATGGCTCTTTAGACCAAAATCGCGCACTATTGCCTCACTCGTTGGAGACAGAACTTCTTTACGCAAAAAATAGCGATCAAGCCAGTAGAAGACCTCCGAAGGCTTGAGTTTTGTCCAATCCGTCTCTTCTATCACATCAAGCCGTAATTCATCAGGCGAAACATCTTTCCCCATTGAGTCAACGAGTTTCGGCGAATAGGACACGAATCGGACTCCATCCGTGGCAATACATAAGTACGGCGTGAGAGTATCAGAGGATTCTTGAGACCAGAGTATGGCAACGTATCGGCGGAGTTGTTCCTCAGCCTCGGAGCGTTTTTTAGGAATATTTGACTCAAATTCTATGACTACATTTCCAAAGAGGTTGTCCGCCTCACCCTTCAGAATGCGGTCTTTCTGCTTGACCTTCAGAGACTTTTCAATACCCGTGCTGT
>CAYMEO010000090.1:0-9068 GCA_964389705.1 uncultured Spirochaetia bacterium | reverse complement strand
TAAAAAGATACTCCCAGAGGCCAATTTAGATAGATACAAGTTCTCTAGAGAAAACATCCTTCAGGATATTAGCAAGATAAACAAACAAATCGAAAGTGTCCTAGGCAACCGCGCGATTGCCACCTACTATAAGATAACTCCTGCCGGCCTTATGCGGACATACGGAGCCACAAGATACGGAATCCAGATTGACGGGTCAAAGATAAAGCCTCTGGTCCTACCATAGCAATATTTCCGATCCTTTGAGGATGACTTTGTTGACTGACCCAAATATAGATCCTAACTCTAATCAATTGGAAATAAGTCTTTCATACGTGAAGAAGACAATAGAAGGCTATAATTTTAGACGATGAACTTAAGTCACCTCTCTTAAAAGAGATTTTTTAGTAGAAGGTCTCTAATCATGAGCTAGCATAAACGACAAACTAAACCACTTTGGGAATGAAATCAAAGCTTACACCTGTAATTCCTATCACAGCCCCTACAATCAGCCCGTATATGATATGTCCTATCATGTGGGCTACGACTACCTCGGAGCCGGCTTTTTGAAATTGCTCGAGTGGATGGTGCTCTGCCACGAGAGCCACAAGCGCAAAGCTCACGACAAGCCCATGGAGTAATCCCAACATGCCGCCTAGGCCAGTAAGGGCAACAACAGACCTAAGTAGAAATATGCTAAGAAAGGCGGTATAGACAAAAGCCAGAATGGTGCCGATCCCAAAATGTATGATAAAACCGGGCAGCAATGAATTCTCATAAGACCTTGTATAGAGGCTGCCGATTGCCCTCATCATATCGGCATTTGCAAGCCCAGAGCGGTGTATAATCCACATGACAATGGTCATCCCAGCCGTTCCCAATATTCCCGCAAGTACTGTCAAGAGAATAGTTACAATAATGTGGTTCATGTCTGCCTTCCCTAGAGCCGTATTTTTTGCATCCTAATACAATTACTGCTCCCCTTCTAATTCCTAAGGGCGCCCCAGTCGGGATTTCCTTAATAATATCCCCTTTCATCTAGTTTTTGAATACTAGATTCAATAATAAGACTAAAAAGGGGATCGCCGTTCTTTCAATGGAGAATTGACATTAAAGCACCTTCGGTAAATAATAGTGCCGTCTGAGCCGCATTTGGCTGATTATTTCCCGTCATACTGAGTGTGTTTTTGTTTCACTAGTATAAATCCTACGAATGCGCTCAGAACTATAATAAGTCAAAGACACAATTGGGTAAGGAGGAATAGCCTTGAAAAAGATAGAACAAAGCGATCTAAGAAAATACTCCTCCATACTTGTAGAGGGCGTCGAGCGCGCCCCAAGCCGTGCCATGCTACGGGCGGTCGGTTTCAAGGATGAGGACTTTCAAAAGCCGATAGTAGGTATAGCCTCTACATGGAGCATGGTTACACCATGCAATATGCACATTGATAAACTGGCTATTGAGGCCGGGCGCGGTGTGGATAATGCCGGGGGCAAGTCCGTTATATTCAATACCATAACGGTCTCAGATGGAATCTCAATGGGAACCCTAGGGATGCGTTATTCACTCGTTTCCCGGGAGGTTATTGCCGACTCAGTTGAGACCGTAGCAGGTGCCGAAGGCTTTGACGGACTGGTTGCCATAGGTGGTTGTGACAAAAACATGCCGGGCTGCCTTATGGCCATGGCTTATCTCAACCGTCCATCCGTTTTTGTCTACGGAGGCACTATTATGCCTGGCATATACTGTGGTAAGCCGGTTGACATCGTCTCTGTGTTTGAGGCTGTAGGTGCCCATGCCAGTAAAGCAATAAACGACGAAGAGCTCAGATCAATCGAGTCTTGTGCAATCCCCGGTGCGGGCTCATGCGGAGGGATGTATACGGCAAATACAATGGCATCTGCAATTGAGGCGCTAGGTATGAGCCTACCAAACAGCTCCGCTCAGATAGCAATATCGCCTGAAAAAAACGACGATTGCTTTAATGCCGGGGTTGCCGTCATGAACCTGATCCGGAATAACATCCGCCCCAGGGATATTATGACAAAGAAGGCATTTGAAAATGCCATCACTGTGGTCATTGCACTTGGCGGTTCAACCAATGCCGTACTCCACCTCCTGGCTATGGCTCACGCAGCAGATGTCAAGCTCACGCTCGATGATTTTACACGAATTGGTAAAAGGGTACCTGTGCTTGCAGACCTCAAGCCGAGCGGTAGACATTTAATGTCTGAGTTTTGCAAGATCGGTGGCCTAACACCGCTTATGAAAATGCTCCTTGATAGAGGATTGATCCACGGGGATTGCCTGACGGTTACGGGAAAGACGCTGAGGGAAAATCTAGAGGGCATAAAACCATATCCTCAGGGACAGGAAATTATAGCCCCATTTGATAATCCCATAAAGAAAGACAGCCACATTGTAATCCTCTACGGCAACCTGGCGCCACAGGGGGCCGTTGCGAAAATCACTGGCAAAGAGGGCTTCTCTTTTGCCGGGAAGGCGATTGTCTTTGACTCAGAAGAGGCGTGTCTAAAGGCCATACTCAATGGGACGGTAAAGAAGGGGCATGTCATTGTGATTCGTTACGAGGGGCCTAAAGGAGGCCCTGGTATGAGGGAGATGCTCAGCCCCACCTCAGCAGTAATGGGAAGGGGCTTAGGTCATGATGTGGCACTCATTACAGATGGACGGTTCTCAGGCGGGAGTCACGGTTTTGTCGTAGGACATATTACGCCGGAGGCATATGAAGGGGGGACCCTTGCCATCGTGAAAAACGGCGATACCATCACGATTGACGCTATAAAGAGAGAGATTAACCTAAATGTTCCCAAGGGTGAGATTAAAAAGCGACTTGCCGCATGGAAGAGACCCAAGCCAAAGGCCATAAGAGGCGTCCTAGCCAAGTATGCTAAACTCGTTACATCGGCATCCGAGGGCGCCGTAACAGATAAGAATCTATAGTCGCTATGTTCGCTTCTACGCTAGATTTACCCTATGGCCCTTATAACAAAATTAATTGCGAGAAGCGCCATGGATATTTTAAGAAAGGTAGGCACAGCAGTTTTAATATGGTTATTTTTAACGACCGGTGTCTGCTATGGCCAAAGCACTGGTGAGGAAATAGGCGGGCGAAAGATAAAGACGTCCAGTCATTTCTCTCGTGGAGAGGACTACCTAAAAAGGGGAATGCTGGATAAGGCAATTGCCGAATTTAGTGAGGCAATAAGGATAAACCCAAGGGATGTCAATGCCTACTATAATCGGGGGATTACATATTACTATAAGGGTCAATACGACCAAGCCATATCCGATTTTAATAAGGTGTTAGAGATAAACCCAGGAAGTATCATAGCATACAAAAGCCGCGGGCTTGCCTATCAGAAGAAAGGCAAATACGATGAAGCCATATCCGATTATGACAGGGCCATCAAAGAGATGGATTCGATCTACACCGAGATACACATTAACCGCGGGGTTGCATATGCAAGGAGTAAGGGCCAGTATGATGAGGCCATTTCTGATTACTCGAAGGCTATAGAGATAAACCCAAAGAATGCCCTGGCATATTATAACCGTGGTATTGCTTATCAGGCCAAGGGCCAGTACGACAAGGCTATTTCAGATTACACAAGGGCTATAGAGATAAACCCAAAGAATGCCAAGGTCTATAATAATAGAGGGCTTGCCTACCAGGAGATGGGTCAGTATGAGCTAGCTATTTCAGACTTTAACAAAGCCATTGAGATAAATCCAAGTTATGCCGCTGCATATTATAATCGTGGGCTCCTCTATGCCAACAGAGGCCTGCTTGACCAAGCCGCTTCTGATTATAACAAGGCCGTAGAGATAGACCCAAAGTATGGAGAGGCAATTTACCAAAATGCATATGCAAAAAAGGGTCGAGATAATAAAATATCCGGTTTTAATAAAACATTAAAGATAAGCCCAATCTATGATAATGACCAAGCCATATCTAATTACACTAAGGCCATAGAGACAAACCCAAGGGATTCCAAGGCCTATTATCACCGCGGAGTCGCATACTATAGCCAGGGCCAATATGACAAGGCTATTGCAGATTTTAAAAAGTCAATTGAACTCGATCCTAATTATGATAGACCCATAAATGGCCTGGCATATATTCTCGCATTAGAGGGTAAACAACTAGATAAGGCATTGGAGCTATCTAGACACAGTTTAGAGCTAAAACCCGACGAACCCTATTACTGGAGCACACTAGCTGAGATTTATTACCGCATGGGTCGTTTCCCAGATGCGAGAATTGCAATCAATAATGCAAGAAGGTTCGCAAAGGAAGAATCACTAATCAAATTAATCGAAGAGCGGGCACAAAGAATTGAGGCCAAATTAAATGAAAATGGCTCAAAGATAAGGCAATGATAAGGCGATACGGTTTTTATCAATCCGTGTGTAATTGCCGTCCATCCATAACAACCTTGGTTTGCCTCATTCCTCATGCCCCTCTATAATAATTATGTTGGTTATCCGATTATGGTAGGAGTAAACCTCTTATTTCTCGCCAATAAAGGGCAATTGTTGTAAGGGCATATCATCAAGGAGAAGATATAATGTCGAGAATCTCAGGGAAAACCATAATTCTGGGTGTTACAGGCGGAATTGCCGCCTATAAAGCCTGTGAGATTACAAGGAGGCTCATATCCGAAAGGGCAACGGTGCAGGTAATTATGACAAAGAACGCTACGGAGTTTATATCCCCACTTACTTTGCAGATACTTTCGGGAAGGCGTGTGGCAACAGAGGTCTTTGACATCGAATGGGAATCGGAAATCGGGCACATAAGCCTTGCCGATAGCGCCGACCTGTTTGTTGTTGCCCCAGCCACGGCAAACTTCATAGGAAAAGCCGCATCGGGAATTGCCGATGACCTCCTTACAACGGTGCTCATGGCGGTTCGTGCCCCCGTGATTATATGTCCCGCTATGAATGTAAATATGTACAACAACGCAGTGGTTCAGGAGAACATAGAAAGATTAAAAAAACGCGGATTCATAATAATAGAGCCAGCCGAGGGCAACCTCGCATGCGGATATGAAGGTAGGGGAAGACTCCCAGATACTCACGAAATAATAGAAGAGATAGAAAAGGCATTTTCTCCTAAGGACTTAAGGGGTGAGAGGATACTCGTCACTGCTGGGGCCACAAGGGAGTTCATTGACTCTGTGAGATTTATATCGAACCCCTCAAGTGGAAAAATGGGATACGCCATTGCTAGGGCGGGATGGATGAGAGGAGCAGAGGTGGTTTTAATCTCAGGCAAGGCAGATGTCCCCCCGCCTCATGGTGTAAACGTGGTTAATGTCGTCAGTGTGTCAGATATGTATGAGGCCGTAATGAGCCGCCTTGACTGGGCAACCATTGTGATAAAGGCTGCGGCCGTAGGCGACTACACCCCTGTCAATAGATTTCAGGGAAAAATGAAGAAGGGACTAAAGGAATTTACACTCGAACTTAAACAAACTGTAGATATCCTCTCAGAGATTGGAAAGAAAAAGAACGGTAAGATCGTCGTTGGATTTGCCGCTGAGACACAAGACATAGTGGAAAATGCCCTTGGGAAATTAAGAAAGAAAAATGCCGACCTCATTGTAGCCAATGATGTGTCAAAACCCGATGTGGGATTCGGCAAGGACACGAATATTGTTTATATCGCAGATAAAGATGGAAGGATAGAAGAACTCCCTCTTATGACAAAAGCGGAGATTGCTGATAGGATTTTTGACAGAATAATCGAGATTAAGCGCTCTCGTACTTAAGCCAAACGCCTCAATCCATTTCAATAGTTCAGAAATTTAAGTTAATAATAGATTCCTATGTAAGGTTAACAAGCAAGTGGGCCACCGTCAAAACCAGGATCAGCGTAATCAACATCGGTTTCATAGTTTACTCCTTTCACATGTGTGTCTCTAATCCAACTAATTCTTAATTAGCCCATAAAATACAACTTAACAACCTAAGTGGTATGTTGTGCTGCATTCTTAATAGTTATTTTACACAGAATACAAGAAACCTAATTTCGGATCAAGGAGAAGAGGAAGATCTCTCCTTTTCACCAACCCCAATTCACGTATAATATTCCGACAAATAGGCCATGATCAAACTCAAAGAAATAGAAGAGGCGGCAAATATATTAAAGGGCATAACCTATACGACACCTCTTATGTACTCCCATTCATTAAGTGAGATCTCCGGGGCAAATGTATTTTTTAAGCTTGAGAACCTTCAAAGAACAGGCTCGTTTAAGATTCGTGGGGCATACAATAAACTCCACAAATTGAGTAACACCGTAAAAAGCGTGGTTGCTGCATCCGCAGGGAATCACGCACAGGGCGTATCACTCGCAGGGAAGCTCTTAGGTATGAAAGCAACCATAGTTATGCCCGAAGTAACCCCGATTAATAAAATCCTCGCCACCAAGCACTACGGGGCCGAGATCATTCTATATGGAGCCACTTTTGATGACGCATACAGATATGCGAAACAGATTGAAAAAGAGTCAGAGGCCGTTTTCATACACGCATTTGACGATATTGATATTATCGCAGGACAGGGGACAATCGGGCTTGAGATTATTGATTCCCTTCCTGATGTAGAATCCGTATTTGTACCTATTGGCGGAGGTGGACTGATCTCTGGAATATCGGTCGCGCTCAAAGAAAAGAACCCTAAGATTAAAATCATGGGTGTCCAGGCGGAGGGTGCGGCCTCTATGGTTTTATCAAAGCAGAATGGAAAAATCACGGAGATTAGCTCAGCTCAAACCATTGCCGACGGGATTGCAATTAAAAAATGTGGAACAATCCCATTTGAGATAGTCGAAAAATATGTAGACGAAGTCCTTACAGTTGGTGATGGTGAGATAGAGGATGCACTTTTACTTCTGACCGAAAGAATGAGGATTGTAGTAGAAGGCGCAGGGGCCGTAGGGTTTGCGGGGCTTCTTAGAAAGAAAGAAGAGTTCTATAAAAAGAGTGTCGTAATTATAATAAGCGGTGGAAACATTGATATAAACACGCTCTCCAAAATCATAGAAAGGGGTCTTGTAAAGCGCGGGAGGCTTATAAGGCTTGATATAGAGATTCCCGACATTCCAGGCTCCCTTGGAAAACTCACCTCTCTTCTTGGTATGGCAAAGGCAAACATAGTGCAGATCTATCACGACAGGTCTTCAACTACACTTCCGATCGGTAAGGCAATTGTTGAACTCAGCCTGGAAACAAAGGGCTACGAACACAAAGAAGAGATCCTTAAACTCCTAAGAGAAAACGAATACAAACCAAAAGAAAAAGAGTAATGGCAGTTTGGTTGACGTGCATTTATATATCACTTGAGAAAAAACACACAAATACTGGTATAGACCTTTTCTTTACCGCATATAGAGGCAGTATAGCACCCAATATTACAAGCAAAATATCAGATACAAAAAGAGGGCAGTCCGCTATCTCTTTCCGAGAACGGAGTCCTTACAGGCCTTGGCAACCCGAAACTTAACTACCTTCTTAGCAGGAATCCTTATCTCCTCACCCGTGGCAGGATTTCTTCCAATTCGGGCCTTACGATTGACGAGCACGAGCTTCCCGATTCCGGGTAGTGTGAATGTATTCTTGGCTTCTTTGTGAGCTAGAGCGGCAAGCTCATCGAGGATTTGAATGGCGGTCCTTTTTGTTAAATCGGCTTTTTTAGCCAAATAATCCGCAATCTGGGACTTCGTCATTGGTTTTGCCATGTTTCCTCCCTTAAGGATTTAGGTATGATTGGTTGTCAATATTACAGAAATTCATATAAAAATCAATACACTTTATGAATTTTAGAAAAAATTTTCTTAAACCCATATAGAGCGGGACAGAGAAGTCAAACCTATGTCAGCATAATAATTTGACCGTTGTGTTCTGCAGTAATATATTTGAATGAGGATGCAAGGCCCTATAAAAACAACACTCATCGCGAGTTTCATAGTCAGTCTAGTATTTGCCACAGTTGCACAGCCTCGTCCACATCAGAACGTAGACCTCGTCTATCGGTTTGCAATCGGGGATGAGAAAACACCCGTATCCTCAGGTAATATATGGCTCTACACTCTAGCATGGGGGTATTTAGAGAAATTCAATCTGGGGATAATCAAAAATGGACAGGCTCGAATCCGTCTTAGTATGAATATTATACAACCCAAACAAACCTCGCCTGCCCCAGAGGCATATGTTATTGTTATTGAACTCCCTCAAAATCAGTGGTATAGAACTGCCGATATTGAGCCCAGAATATTTTTTCGTAATTTCTCGAAGATATTGAACACCCTTGGAAAGGCTAAAGTTTATTCCTCCGATGGAACGCTCCTGGTTTTGCCGACACTCATAAGGCGGCGTATTATATTCCAATCCGAAAATGGAAAGCCCATGTCAGGTATGGATGTCCATGTCTCCATATATCTGTATGACAAAAACCACTGCGGCCGCCATACCGGACTGCCCATTGGGAAATTTCGGACTAACGCCAAAGGGGAGATTGAGTTTAAGGCACCACTTGTGCCCCTATATTTAGATGAACTGGAATATTATCGAAAAATCAATGAGAGTGAACTTGGGCCGAAATACGAAGCGGTGGTAGGCTTAAAAATCGGATCGAAGCCAAAGGTGTTGGTGCGCGAGGTATGGAATCTACCTGAAAAGAGGTTTGAAATACGGGTTCAGAATGCAGATGGAACGCCTGTAGTCGGGGCACTAGTAAGCCAAAAGTTACGATCATATGAATGCGGGGCCTGGTCTGGAATAATTGGAAAAACAGACAATAAGGGTGTTGCGCGCCTGCAATTTGCCCCTGGAGAAACGGAACTCCTGACACTGGTAAAGGGCAGGCAGAGGCGGGAGCTTTCCGATGAAGAACTAAAAAAGCTATTTTCTATCGGGCAGATCAATCTAAAATGGTAGAGGAAATAGAGCTCACATCCGCATCGGCTATCTACTTAATCGGTAACACCTATTAAGCAATGTTATTTATAACTTCCCTTCCAAAGAGTTCTATGCACCTCGATATTGTTCCATGGGTCGCC
>CAYMEO010000089.1:0-9313 GCA_964389705.1 uncultured Spirochaetia bacterium | reverse complement strand
CTCGCAATTTTAGTAGGATTAGTAGGGGGTGTGGGGATTGCTTTTGTTCTAGAGTATCTCGATAGAACTGTGAAAACCCCCGAAGAGATTCGCGAAAAGATGCGCCTGCCGGTTCTTGGGACCGTATTGAAGCTGACTGAAAGCAAGGGGTATAGGAGATTAAGGAATCCTATTGAGAAATTATATATGCTCGAACCAAGATCGCCTTTCTCTGAATCCATCCGCACCCTGCGTGCATCTATAGTCCTTTCCTCTCAGGATCATCCTGTGCGTTCGATTCTTGTTACCAGTTGCTGGCCGGGCGAGGGCAAAACGACTATAGCCACCAATTTGGCCATTTCTTTTGCCTATGGTACAAATCGTGTGCTACTTGTGGAGGCAGATCTAAGACATCCGACCTTAAGTAAGACCTTTGGTATTAGTAAGAGCAGTTTAGGTCTCAGCAACTATCTTATGTTTGGTTCTGAAGTAAGTGAGATAATTCATTCTACTGATATTCCTCAGCTTTTTGTACTACCTTCTGGCTCAATTAATCCCCCCAATCCTTCAGAGCTACTGCAATCAGAGGAGATGAAAAAACTACTCAGTAAGTTGAGAAGTGAGTTCGATTACTTGATTATAGATAGCTCTCCGGCTATTGGACTTGCCGATTCCCTTGTGCTCTCTACAATTGCCGATGCGACCGTACTCGTAGCAGGCGTGGGCATGACAATGCGAAGGGATATATCACACATTGTAAAACAGTTATCAGATGTTGGAGCGCAATTCTTAGGTGTTATAATTAATGGTCTTGAGGCGGGGCAGGACCACCATTATTACCGTTACGACCAATATTACAATAGAGACAGAACTCAGGATAGGAGGATAGAAGTAGGAATAGGAGATTATCATCGTCGGGAGGAATTCGATGAGAGAGGTGAACTTAAAAATACCCCTTATCCAAACCTTTTGATTTCACTCCAAAAGAGGAAAAAAACGGGCATATTAGACATTGATTCACATCTCAAGTTCAGGATTTACTTTCTAGAGGGTTTTCCGGTTTTTGTTGAGGGTGGTGATAGTAAAATGCTTTTAGGAAATATAGTGTTTTCTGAAGGGAGGATAAAACAAGAAGATTACCAGAAAGCACTAAACAACTTGGCTCAAACGAAGAAGAAGATAGGAGAGGTAATGGTTGAAATGGGATTTATTTCGCCTCATGAACTAGACTGGCTACTGGAATACCAAATTAAGGAGAAACTCATAAGGGGCTTTGAGTGTACTACAGGTACCTATGCTTTTAAAGCGGTGGGAGACTTTGTGAAGGATATGTTAGTTTATAAAATTAACACTCTTCAGGTCATATATGAGGGAATAAAGCGCTTCGGAGATTCAAGGAAAATAGAGAAGAAGTTTTTTACAATAAAGGAGCTAGCCCTGCTCTCGGGGTTGAACCTCGGTGAGAGACTAAGTAAGGTAAAACGTCTTATAGAGATAAAGGAGGCACAAAAGGAGCCTTTTGACCTTGATGGGTTAATTATAAATGTCGAGCCTGAATTCGCTGAAAAGCTAAGGGATGTGGGCTTTAGTCCTACTGAATTTAGGTTTTTACGGTCTTTAAAGGAAAGTGGAGAACTCGAAGATATATTGTCGAATAACCGTCTAAGTAGAGAGGATGCGTTAAAGCTGATTTATTTCCTCAACCTATCTGGATTCTTAGAAATAAAGATAAAAGAACCCGAATCGGACTATAGGCACTATAGCCGCTTTAGCGCCGAGGGGTTAAGCCGGGAAAGTTAATACTAGATTTTATGTAAACTCTTCTAGAGTCTCTCACATTGACTCAATTCAAGGTGATTCGCCATATAAACTCTTTGTGGGATTGGTATGGGTTAATTCTTTTTCCATACGATAAGCTGGTATCTATTCCGAAGGCCGAGTTTCATAAATATATTGGTCAAATGGGCCTTGACGGTTTTTTCGCTTATCGAGAGTTTCTTTGCAATCTCTTTGTTACTAAGGCCAGCGACAACTAGCTCTATTATTCTCATCTCCATTTTTGTAGGTTTGCGTTTTATATCTATAGGGGTTTCCCCAAGTAAAGGGTCTTTACTTAAATTCTTTATAATGTTTATTAATTCGGTAGAATTAATCTTCTTAGTTATATACGTGATATTTGAAGAGAGAGGTCTATCTTGATCCTGATCGCCAAATAAAATAACCCTAGTATTAGGGCTTCTTTTCTTTATTATATTAAGTAGCCTGTTAATATTGAGATCAAGGGTCGTGTTGTCGAGAAATAAGAAACCGGGTTTTATCTCGACAATGCATTTTTCAACCTCTTTAGGATCTGAAGCCTGGGCTGCTATATTTATGTTACCTTCATTCTCTATAATTCTACTCATTCCATCTATGAAGAGCAATGAATTTGAGGCTAATACCATTTGGATGCATTTATTTAATTCCATAAATTAGCCTCCCTTGACTGCCCGTACAAGGGTCAGTACCACACTACCTCGTGTAATCTGGCACTGAATATAACGTATAATTATACATCATCATACATAAATTTATTCATATAACCAAGCAATTGCAATATACCAGGTTTTATTTGTAATAAATATAATACAAGTCAATGTTAAGCGCGGATTGCTCCTAAGCCTATTCGGCGGTATAACTGCTCTATAATACTTGTAACTGTATTCCTGGCCTTACCGTTTCTATGTAACGCCGAATTTGATATAACATCTGAGAACCAAACCTAGGTGTATTGATCGAGAAGCTCTTACAAGATGATCTCGGATGAGATGTTTAAAATGTGTTATGATTGAAATAATTTTTAGGGTTATTATATTAGAGTAAAGAACAAAGAAGGAGGTTAAATGGCTAAATCTCTTGTAATAGTTGAGTCTCCGGCTAAGGCAAAGACGATAAAAAAGTATCTCGGGAAGAACTTTAATGTTGAGGCGTCATCTGGCCATCTTGTTGATCTTCCGGATAATAAATTAGGCGTAGATATCGAAAAGGATTTTAAGCCTCATTACGTTGTTATAAAGGATAAGAAAAAATTCCTCGACCAACTTGAGCGGGCTGTAAAGAAAGCCGATAGGGTATATCTTGCTTCTGATCCCGATAGAGAAGGAGAGGCGATAGCCTGGCACATAGTAGACAGACTGAAGATAAAGAATAAATCCTATAGGGTCCTTATACATGAAATTACTGAAAGGGCGGTGCTCGAGGCTATAAAAAATCCCATGAGCCTTAGCCGTGATAAGTTTGAAGCCCAGCAGGCAAGACGTATTCTAGACCGTCTTGTTGGGTATCAAGTAAGTCCAATCCTTTGGAAGAAGGTAAGACGTGGTCTTAGTGCCGGAAGGGTACAGAGTGTGGCTCTCAGGCTTGTTGTTGAGAGGGAAAGAGAGATAGAGAATTTTAAACCAGATGAGTACTGGACGGTTGAGGCTGAGCTAAAACAACTTGCGGATGACGCTGTTCCATTTGTAGCCTTTCTCTCCAAGTACAATGGCGAAAGGGTTGAAATAAAGAATGAGGAGGAAGCAAGGGCAATTGTTGAGGCTCTAAGAAATGAGAGATACAGAGTTGTCTCTGTTGAAAAGAAGGAGAGGATAAGAAACGCGCCTCCTCCGTTTATTACAAGTACATTACAGCAGGAAGCGTCGAGAAAGCTTAAGTTCCCCGTGAAAAAGACCATGTCTATTGCTCAAAAGCTCTATGAAGGAGTGGAGTTAGGAGATGAGGGGCCTGTGGGTCTTATTACATATATGAGAACGGATTCAGTAAGGATCTCGGACCATGCACTTGATGAGGCGAGGGCATACATATTGGATACCTATAGTTCTGATTTTCTACCAGAGAGCCCCAATGTATACAAAATCAAAAAATCTGCTCAAGATGCACATGAGGCGATAAGGCCTACAGCGATCATTAGGACCCCGGAGTCGGTAAAGCCATACTTAGCCGAAGACGAGTTTGAGCTCTATAGGCTCATCTGGCAGAGATTTATATCCTCTCAGATGAACCCTGCCCTCTACGATCAGACGACAGTTGATATCGAAGCCGGGAGAGGGGTATTTCGTGCTACTGGTTCTGTGATTAAGTTCCCAGGATTCACTGTAGTCTATATGGAGGGAAAGGAAGAAGAGGAAGAGGCAAAGGACAAAGACGAGGAGAAAAAACTCCCGGACTTGGCTGAGGGAGAGGAGTTAAAACTCATTGCCCTTGAAGGAAAGCAACATTTTACACAGCCGCCTCCAAGATTTACGGAGAGTGCACTGGTAAAGGAGTTGGAAGAAAGAGGTATAGGACGCCCATCTACATACTCAACAATACTTTCCACAATTCAGGAAAGAGAATATGTAGTTAAGGAAAAGAACAGATTAAAACCTACGATTCTCGGTTGTGCAGTGACTGATCTTCTTATAGAAGGTTTTCCTGAGGTGATGGATGTTCAGTTCACAGCAGCAATGGAAGAAAAATTGGATAAAGTAGAAGAAGGAGATGTGAACTGGGTAGAGCTTCTTAAGGGATTCTATAAGGGGTTTGGTAAAAGGCTCAAGCAGGCTGAGGTTTCAATGAAGAGCCTGAGACATGAGGGGATACCCACAGAGATAGATTGCGACCAGTGTGGTGCTCAAATGATTATAAAATGGGGAAGAAGAGGAGAATTCCTCTCATGTTCAAGGTATCCTGATTGTAAGAATGCAAAGCAATTTGAGTATGGCAATGACGGTGAGATAAGAATTAAAGAGAAAAAAGAGCCGGAGATAAGATACGACGTGCTCTGCGAACTGTGTGGGAAACCGATGGTAGTGAGGACAAGCAGGTTTGGAAGATTTCTCGGATGCAGCGGTTATCCCGAATGTAAAAACACAAAGCGCCTTCAAAATGAGGCAGTCAGCGGCGAAGAGGACAAGGAAGAGAAGCAAAAGCCAAAAAGAAGATTCTTTAAGAAATCGGTAGAGAAGGGAGCAAACGCCTAGTTTCAGTCATTTTCCCAAATAAAATAATACCCCAGCCAAGATGTACTGCAGTTGGGTATATATTGAGCAACTCAATATAACCTCTATTAAATGTGTCTGGATTTTCAGTGGTTGGGGGATTAATTTGAATCCTCCTTTTATGGGATTACATCTAAATGGCTTGAAGATACGATAAATTAGGTCAGATAAAAATAAACCAGGGAGAACAATTATGGACTTAAGGGAATTGGTTAATGATCTAAACTCTATGATTCTTAAAGGACAGATAATGGAGGCGTTTGAAAAATATTATGCCGATGACGTGGTCATGCAGGAAAACGAGCAGCCTCCCACCGTAGGAAAGGATGCAAATAGAGAACGGGAAAAGCAATTTCTTGCAAACCTAACTGAGCTTAGGGGTGCTCAGGTCAAGTCTGTTGCCGTAGGGGATGGTGTTACAATGGTAGAATGGTTTTTTGATTATACACATAAGGAGTGGGGGAAGGTAACACATCATCAGGTTGCGGTACAACATTGGAAAAACGGTAAGATTGTTCACGAAAGGTTTTATTACGGTAGTTAACTAGAATCAGTCGCGTGGCTCCAATTCCTGAGCTGACAGAATTGGTTTAATTAGGGCGAGTTAAAGTAGAGGGGCTTTAGAAGACAATGCGATTCTAGTAAAATCATTATTTGATGAAAGAGGAGTTCTTAAGGATACTAGAGTTGCTGGAGAGACCCCTTAGGTTTGCCTCCAGAAACGACTTTCTAAATATCGATAAGGTCAAAGACATTGGGCAACTGGCTGACAGCCTAACACTAAAAGCACTTTCCCTCGACTTATCTCCAAATCAAATTACTGCAATTAAATCCATACGGGAGTCTTTTGCTGGATATGATAAGTTGTCTTTCAATGATAAAAAGAGTCTAATTGAAAATCTCCTAAATGTCATAGCCAATTTAAAAGACGATAAATTTACTTCTCAACCAATTATCTCATCAACGGATCAAATATCTAAGGCTTCGGATAAAAAAGGGCTCTCCCAGATCCCGATTCAGTATGTGAAGGGAGTCGGCCCTCGGGTCGCTGCTGCCTTGGCCAGAAGAGGGATAAAGAGCGTGGAGGATGCGCTTTACTACTTTCCAAGAAGATACGAGGATAGAAGACATATAAAGAAAATATCAGAGCTTGAGCCCTATGCGCATGAGACGGTTATGGGAAAGGTAATTCTCGTTGGAAAAATACGGACAAGAACGAGAGAGATATTTCAGGTTGTCCTATCTGACGGAACAGGCACAATCACACTTGTATGGTT
The DNA here is from genome assembly GCA_964389705.1 of uncultured Spirochaetia bacterium. Lineage (GTDB taxonomy): Bacteria > Desulfobacterota_D > UBA1144 > Nemesobacterales > CSP1-2 > PSLL01. The sequence goes on along the minus strand of CAYMEO010000089.1, from coordinate 3,039 downwards.
CCAATTTAATGAATCATACCTGCGGTCTGTGTATAAGAAGGAGTCAACTGTAATTCTAAGCGGCCAAATAACTGTGGACAGATACAGCGATTCCCCTCAGATAATCCATCCAAAGCCAGAAGACGTTGAGGTAATGGATGGCATAGGGGGGCTCGATAAGGATTTTCTCAACTTTAATCGAATTGTCCCAATATACCCACTGACTGAGGGGATAAGACAGAGGCGGATTAGAAGCGTAATCAAAAGGGTTCTGGATGATTATTGTAACTTTGTGGTAGATAGTATTCCACAAGAGGTAAAGCAAAGGAAACATATCATAGGCTTAAATGAAGCGCTATCACGCGTTCACTTCCCTATAGATTCCGACAGAGTAATTGACCTTTTTGACGAGAACTCGGTTTATGAATCTGCTCCTCATAGAACCCTTTCATTTTACGAATTCTTTTTAATGGAGCTTGGGCTTGCTCTAAAAAAACGCGATATTTCCAAGATGCCCGGAATCGCCTTTCATCCCACCGGAGAACTGACAGAGAGTCTGCTTAGGGCTCTTCCATTCAGTTTGACTTCGGCTCAGAAGCGCGTTATTTCCGAGATAGAAAAAGATATGAGATTAGAGCACCCGATGAATAGGCTTCTTCAAGGTGACGTTGGAAGCGGAAAAACAATCGTTGCTTTGATCTCTATGCTAAAGGCGGTTGAGAGCGGATACCAGGCGGCGATTATGGCTCCTACAGAGATACTTGCCGAACAGCATCTAAGGTCAATTCTACAATACACAACATATCTCGGACTGAGGGTTGTGCTCTTAAAGAGTGGTTTAACGAAGAAAGAGAGGGATGTTTGTTATGAGGCTATAAAATCGGGGGAGGCGCAGATTATTATAGGCACCCATTCTATAATTGAGGAGAGGGTGGAGTTTAAAAACCTTGGATTTATTGTCATAGATGAGCAACACAAGTTCGGTGTAATGCAGAGGGCCGAGTTAAAAAACAAGGGCAAGAACCCGGACATACTCCTTATGACCGCAACCCCTATCCCCAGAACCCTTGCAATGACAGTCTACGGTGACCTCGACGTTTCCATATTGGATGAGATGCCACCTGGGAGGAAGGCTATAAAAACGCTTGTCTTTTATGAAGAAAAAGGGGCACGCAAGAGGGCATATGACATTGTTCGTGAGGAGATTAAAAAGGGAAGACAGGCTTATGTTGTTTATCCCCTGATAGAAGAATCTATGAGCCCGGATTTCAAGGATTTAAAATACGCAACTCAGATGGCAGATGAGCTTCAAAAGGAAATCTTCCCGGAATTCCGGGTGGGACTTCTCCATGGAAGGATGAAGACAGAAGAAAAGGACGAAGTAATGAGGAGGTTTATTTCTCAGGATATAGATATATTAGTCTCAACCACCGTTATAGAAGTCGGGGTGGATGTGCCAAATGCAACCGTAATGGTTGTAGAGAATGCCGAGAGATTCGGGCTCTCTCAGCTCCATCAACTAAGAGGGAGGATTGGAAGAGGAGACCATGAATCAATATGTATTCTCATGTCGGGCTTTAAGAGAACCGAGGATGCCCAGAGGCGACTTTCGGTCTTGGAGAAAACATCGGATGGGTTTAGGATAGCCGAAGCCGATCTTATGATTCGCGGTCCGGGGGATTTTCTTGGAACCAAGCAATCCGGGCTACCTGAGTTTAGGTTTGCAGATCTGGTTCGAGACGCAAGGATTCTCGCCGAGGCTAGAGAGGAGGCCTTTAGGATTGTAAAGGAGGATCGTGCACTTTCAAATCATCCAAGTTTATTTGATGAGGTCCTAAAAAGGTGGGGTGGAAGGCTTGAGCTTGCCGGTGTTTCATAGGTCTTACGCGCGACTGTCCCGGAGTAGAAGTGCCACCTGGGTTGCCCTAAAGAAGATTGACAACATAGGTGCCAATTATTACATTATTATTGTTTACTTTGGTTTAAATAGAGGAGATAAAATCATGTCGAGTACTTTAAAGACCGCATTTTTATTAGGTGTTTTAACTCTATTATTTGTCTATATAGGGAAGCTGATTGGCGGAACATCTGGTATGACAATTGCCCTTGTTATAGCGATTATTATGAACTTTGTGTCATACTGGTTCTCAGATAAAATCGTGCTTGCAATGTATGGCGCAAGAGAGGTTACGCAGGATGAGGCCCCGCAGCTTTATAATATGGTAAGGAACGTAGCCACCCAGGCGGGAATGCCTATGCCCAGGGTTTACATAATTCCGACTCCGGCGCCAAATGCATTTGCTACTGGAAGAGACCCTGAACACGCCGCTGTTGCAGTAACAGAGGGTATCCTCAGGCTTCTTGAGCCTCGCGAGCTTGAGGGGGTACTAGCCCATGAGATCAGCCATGTCAAAAATAGGGACATTCTTATAAGCACAATAGCCGCTGTGCTTGCAGGGGCAATAGGTTACTTGGCTCAAATAGCCCAGTGGGGGCTTATCTTTGGGGGGTATGGAAGGAGCAGTGATAGTGAGGGGCGTGGGAATGCTATAGGTGCTCTTGCTATGGCGATTGTAGCTCCAATAATTGCCCTTCTTATTCAGTTTGCAATATCGCGGGCGAGGGAATATAAAGCCGACGAATCCGGTGCTCGTTTAACAAAAAAACCTCTTGACCTTGCAAGTGCCCTTCAGAAGATAAGTTACGGCTCTCAGAGAATTCCCCTTGATGTAAACCCGGGAACGGCGCATCTCTTTATAATGAATCCCCTGCGCGGCGGCATAGGAGCGCTCTTTAGCACACATCCACCGGTTGAAGAGAGAATAGAAAGGCTCGAAAGGCTTTCAAGGGAAATTGTCTAATCTTGAGAAGCCCTTTATCTTTATTGGGGGGTATGGATTTTAAAGAAAAAAGTAGAGATTGGCCAAGTAAGCCCATCCGATGGACTTGTGCCTATAGAGCTATTCTTCCGTCTATACGGAGATAGTAGGATATTCTTCATTGATATTGGGTAAAGGTACATCTTGAAATCGCTTTGTTAAAAGCTAATTACCTTCTGAC
>CAYMEO010000088.1:0-9638 GCA_964389705.1 uncultured Spirochaetia bacterium | reverse complement strand
ATGGCCGGAGTGGACATTGTAACGGTTCAGGAGCTAATGGGACATAGGGATATAAAAATGACAAAGCGCTATTCCCATCCTACCCCTGAACACAAAAAACAGGCTATTGAGCGCATAAATTTGGCTGGCATAGACACCTATTTGGACACTAAGAGTACTGAGCAACCTGCTATGTCGGTTGTAACTAGCTGAAATTATTGGCGCGCCCGGAGGGATTTGAACCCCCGACCTTCGGATTCGTAGTCCGGTGCTCTATCCAACTGAGCTACGGGCGCATATACAAAAATCTACATCACTTTTCCTAGCTTGTGAATAGTCATTATAGAATAAGACATTCACGGCTACTATGGAGTTTTAAGGGAATATAGTTATATTATCTTTCTTATTTGAAAATCCACACTTTAACACGAATGGTAAAAGGAGGAGCCGAGAGATGTGGTTTATTATGAAGATAACAAAAGACAGTGAAGAAGTGAGTATTATACAGAGCTTTGATAAATTTGACGATTGTTGGAACGAATATAGTAACTACCTGAGATCTCCGTATAGCGTTCAAAATGGGTTTTTAAGAATATGTTCTGCAAATAATGAGGCCGAAGCAATAGAGGACATTAAAGCTAAAAGGCGCGAAGACAAAGAGATTGCCATTAAAGAAAAAGGCTCTCCCGAGAGGGTAATCAAAGAATGGGCTAAGGTCTATGGGGTTGATATGAATAAAGCCGCCGAATTTACTACCGAAAAATTCCGTGAAGGAAAAGCAAAAGACCTGTGGGCATCTGAAATGTCTAAGAAACTAAAGGAAATTGATTACAAAACTATACAGGGAAAGGTGGCAAAACACATAATCGGAGGATCAGAATACGCCTTTGTAGATTTTAGAAGAACTATTTCAACTAAAGACGGCTCATTTCATAAAATGGAATCATATAAGCTCAAAAACATCGGTGGAAGGTGGCTGATTGACGAAGTAGAAATAATGGACATAGAGGCAGATCTGGAAGGAGCAGAGGAATAACACTGGCGGAGAGGGTGGGATTCGAACCCACGAGAGGATTTAGTCCCCTACTCGCTTAGCAGGCGAGTGCCTTCGGCCACTCGGCCACCTCTCCAATTAATAAACTTAACCACAGGGATAACCCATGTAAGTTCTTAGCTAACCTTGCCTATTGGCCTCAGTTGGTACCACACTTAGAGACTCGTAAACCAAGCAGATTAAAAATAACTAAATGCCGTATGCGTGTCAAACCGATTTTTTCATTAATTGTCACTGTTGTATAGGGAATTACGATGTGTAACAGAAAAAAGATTCACGGGGGTACATAAAAGCAGTGGTTATGATAATGCCATTAATGTAAGCTAAGTCTCATGTATGCCCATTTAGATTAAAAAATTATTGATTCCTACAAAAAACCACTTGACAAGTAAAATGGATTTACCTAAAATAATGACTGACTGGTCAGTTCAGTACTTATAACTATGTAGAGATGAGAGCAAAAAAGATACTCAGTAAAAAGATCCCTAGGGTCACTTATCGCCCAAAAACTGCTAGGCGTAAAAAGAAGATCATGCAGGTAGCTATGCAACTCTTTTCAGAAAAGAGCTATCATGACGTTACAATAGATGAGGTCGCCACGAAAGCAGGCGTTGCCAAAGGCACCATATATCTATACTTCGAATCTAAAGAGAAACTCTATCTTGAGATTTTAGAGAATGGGTTTGAATCCATAGAGTCCCTTATTGAAAGAGAAGTGGCAAAAACTGATCCGGCCTCTGAGAAGCTAAAGAAGGTTTTAAGGCTGATATTTGGATTCTATCGCCAAAACTTAGATGTTCTTCGAATCCTGAGCAGAGACGAAACCCATCTTATTCGTGAACATTACCAGTTTACAGAACACTGGAGGGAAAGAAGGGTAAAACTCTACGAAAAGATTCTCGAAAAAGGGGTAAAAGAAGGCTCCTTCCGTCCGATAAATACGAGACTTGTAGCACTAATTATCTTCGGCCTCGTAAGGTCTGTAATGTTTTTCTATAGAACCGATAAGAGCGCAGAGGAAATGGCAGAAGAGGTGCTCTCCGTAATTGAAAGCGGAATCCTCAACCCGGCACAAAAGGAACCTTATGGAAATAAAAACAGAGAATAAACGTAAGATTAACATATGGCGAACGCCAAAATCATCTGTAAAGGAAGGAGGTATTATACATGGCGATAACATACCCATTTAGTAAAAGGATAAACCATTTTGTCCCGCCCAAGCAGTGGGCCAGTATGAGAATCGCAAAGGAGCTAGAGAAAAGTACAGGCAAAAAGGTGATCCATTTTGAAAAAGGGGATTACCAGGGACCAGATTTCGATACCCCTGAGCATATACTTGAGGCCACCATAAAAGCACTCAAGGATGGATATGTAAGATACGATCCGGGGCCGGGTCTTCCTGAACTCAGAGAGGCTATAGCCCATGAGATGACTAAAAGGGGAAGACCTACAAATCCCGATGAGGTAATTGTTACGGCAGGAGCAAAACAGTCACTTAATATGGCACTTTTGACATTCCTCGAGGACGGAGACGAGGTAATCTTTCCAAACCCCGGCTATCCCCCCGATGAGGTATGGGCAAAGTATGCAGGAGCACACATAAAGCATACTCCACTTACGAAACCCGATTGGCAGTTTGATATTGAAAGGCTCGAAAGGATGATCACCCCAAAGACAAAGCTCATAATAATCAACACCCCTCAAAGACCCAACGGCCACCTTGTAGAGAACCCCGAGGAGATCGCCGAACTCTGTCTAAAGCACAAGAACCTTATGGTTATATCGGATGAGATTTTCTCTCATATAGTTTATGATGGGAAAGAACATAAAACCATCTCTGCTATTCCCGGCATGGCTGAGAGAACAATAGTCATTGACACATTCTCAAAGACCTATGCAATGACAGGATGGAGAATCGGCTGGTCGGTTGCCCCAAAACCGGTTATAGAAAAGCTCTCGATATTCCTTCAAGACACCATTACAAATGTTGCTGCCTTCATTCAGAAGGCAGCTTATGCAGCGATGGTTGGTCCTCAAGATTGGGTAGTAAAGAAAACCCAGCTTCTCCAAAAGAAGAGGGACAAGATGGTAGCAGGACTGAATTCAATCCCCGGCATAAAGTGCGATACCCCATCTGGGGCGTTCTATGCATTTCCGGATATTACGGGAACCGGACTAACATCAGAGGAATTTACGAATAGATTGATGGAGAATGCCGGGGTTGCGGTTGTATCAGGAACCGCCTTCGGAAGTCAAGGAGAGGGTTATGTGAGGGTAACCTATGCCGTCTCGGACAGTGACATAGACGAAGGAATAAAGAGAATAAAAGAGACAGACCTTCGAGTATAGTTAAACGCCTCTGCTCTAATCGGTAGGGGTGAATAGATATTCACCCCTACAATTCCATTTTATAACAACCTTCCGGGATTCATAATCCCCTTGGGGTCAAATTTTCCTTTTAGGATTTGCATTATATTCACGCCACCCGGTAAGTGACCCCAGACATTAATCTTTTCCTTAATTTTAATAGGGGCTGACTCCACTACAAAGTAACCACCCAAACTTGCCGCATAAGAATTCGATTGGTCTATAAGCTCAATTAATCTATCCGTATCTCTGGTTCTTAAAAAGCCATAAATGATCCCACTTCCTGCGTAAGAGACCAAACTCGCCGAGTACTCATCAAAGCTCTCAAACGCTTCGAATGTAGCCGATATTGGAACCGTTGCCTTAAACCTGAAGTCGGATTGCGATAAATGAGAAAAGTCCGACAAAGCCATCCAAAATCTCCTCTGTTCACTAGACCCTAGAATCTTTATGTTTGGACTACTCATTTTCTGAATCTCACTAATTTCTCTCTCGACAGACTCTCGAAAGCCTTCTAATCTGACAGCCAGATAGAAAGAATTTTCTCTAAATACAATGCCGAGATTTTTCGACAAAACCCCAAGCGCAGACGGATTCAACACACTCAGAGAGGAGGGGAAAATCACAGAGTCAAGTATAGAAGAGGCAAGTTCAAATGCCTCGACAGATTCATCGAATGATACCAGAACTGTCTTCTCCAATTCAGGCAGAGGATATAGCTTAAATGTAACCTCGGTTATCACTCCCAATGTTCCAAAAGACCCGATAAAGAGCTTACACATATCGTAGCCCGCTACATTCTTTACAACCTTCCCCCCTGATTTGATTTTCTCTCCCGTCGGGAGAACAGCTTTTATTCCAATTACCAAATCCCTGACCGACCCGTATCTCAGCCTTCTTGGTCCGTTTGAATTCGAGCTGATAACCCCACCTACCGAGCACATGGAACTAAACATAGGATCAACTGGGAGGAATTGCTTTTTGTCTTCAAGTACATTTTGTAAATCTGAGAGTTTTACCCCAGACCCAACTGTAACTGTGAGGTTCGCATGGTCGTGCTCGACAATACGTATGAGCCGAGACGTAGATAGTACAATATCCAAGCCTTTAGGAATATTTCCAATCTCAATTTTTGTGCCTTGAGACCAGGGACAAATTGAATAACCTTCTTCATTGGCAACCCTCAAAATCTCAGAGATTTCATCGGAGCTAGAAGGATAGACAATTAAATTTGGTACCTTTCCGTCAATCGCAAACCCAGGAAACCCCTCTTGTGAATAGAGGAGGTTTTCTGAGCCGACAATTCGTTCTATTTTCTTAATTGAATTAACCATCTTAATTAGTCAGAGTTCTGTGGATTCCCATTTGGAGCAAATTGGCAGATGGATCAATCCTAGAACTCTACTATCACAACTATACCTATTATTATAAGCGCCGCTATACCATGCCTCAAACGTAAGATCTAAGCCCGTTATATCTGCTCATCCAGTAGTCCCATAAACATCGCTATTCCGATATAATGATAAAATGATAAGATAAGAAAGAACTGAAACACTTAAATACTGATTTTTCTCAGATCCCAATTACCGGTCTACTCATAAAGGAGATAACTTCAATGGCATTAAAAAATACAAAATGTTTGTTGATGGCAAGTGGGTTTCCTCTCACACCGAAGAGGTCAAAGATATTATAAGCCCAGCTAATCAGGAGATTATAGCCCACTGACGAAGAGGATACAAAAGGGGTCATTGCAGCGGCAGACGTGCATTTGATAAGGGTCCTTGGAGAAAGACGAGTCAGGTTGAGCGTGGAAGGCTCTTATATGCTCTGCAACATATAGACTCCTTGTTCACGATAAAATTCATGACCAGTTCATAGAAGAGTTCACTAAGAGGACAAAGATGATAAAAATAGTAAACCCGACCGATGAAACCACCGAGATGGGTCCAATTATCTCAGAGAGACAGTTAAATATGGTATATAGGAAGATAATCTACTGAATGGGGGATGTACGAATAGCAAAGAAAAAACAAATAACTTAGGTTACAAATATTATTTACATGTCTAAAACTACTTTTCAATTTTTAACCCTTCCAATTTCCTAATTACCTCCCCAACTAGTTCCTTTACTCCTTCCCCAGTTGCAGAGGAAATTGGAAATACTTCTATTCCCAATTTGTCGAAGTAGATTCTTATTCCTTTGAGTTTTTCTTTTGCCTCTGTTATGTCAATCTTATTTGGCGCAATAATCTGAGGTTTATTTTTAAGCTCCTGGCTGTATGCTTCGAGCTCCTGATTCATGATAAGATAATCTTCTATCGGGTCTCTCTCTGTAAAAGGCGACAAATCAATGAGATGAATAATAACCTTTGTGCGCTCTATGTGTTTTAGGAACTTTATTCCAAGTCCTGCCCCTTCGTGCGCGCCCCTTATAAGCCCCGGAATATCGGCAACGACAAATGTTTTCCCCCCATTATAATTCACAACTCCCAAATTAGGGACGAGCGTAGTAAAAGGATAGTCGGCAATCTTGGGGCGCGCTGCCGATATTCTCGAGATGAGTGTTGATTTTCCAGCATTCGGAAAGCCTACGATTCCCACATCAGCAAGGAGTTTTAACTCAAGAATTAGGGTTTTTTCTTCACCCTCCTCTCCGGGCTGAGCATATCTCGGAGCTTGGTTTGTTGATGTGGCAAATCTCGCGTTTCCTCTTCCACCGCGTCCTCCCCTTGCGACAACGATGGTCTGATTGTCTTCGGTAATATCACCTATAATCTCTCCAGTAAAAAAGTCCCTTATGACGGTTCCGAGTGGGACTGGAATTAAAAGCGGAGGGGCATTTTTGCCATGTTGGTCTTTTCCTCTTCCATGTTCTCCATTTTGTGCTCTATAGTGCTGTTTGTAATGATAGTCGAGAAGTGATGTCATGTTTGCCCTGCCTATAATAATGACATCCCCTCCATCTCCACCGTCTCCGCCATTTGGACCACCGTGTGGAACAAACTTCTCACGCCTGAAGCTCACACAACCTCTTCCACCACGCCCCGATCTTACGTAGATTTTCGCTTCGTCTATAAATTTAACCATATCAAAAATTTAACCATATCAATAAATAAACCTCTTGATCACCTTAAAATACACAGATGGTTAACTAAAAATTATTATGACTTAATCTCATTAACTAACTGAGAAACTATCTTTAGCCTCTTTTTATATTATATACGTTATGTTCTGTACTACCATTGTCAATAGTACCGGGACCTACTCCACAAATATATAGTATAACGACATTAGAAACAGACATAAAAATCAAAAGTTGCTCGCTTTACATAAGACCTCTAATAGCTATAACGGAAAGACTATCAAAAGTCTCTGGAGTATAATACATTTGCCTATTAGTAATCTCAGTGATATTCTAACTCTTGTGGTTATTGGTATTCCAAAAGAACGAAAGGTACGTGAATATCGTGTTGCTGCTACTCCTCAAACAGTGAGGGTTTTAGTTGAAAAAGGTCACAGCGTCCTTTTAGAAAAAGGCGCCGGGGCGGGAAGCTCAATAAGCGATGAAGAGTTTAAAAAAGCAGGGGCCAAGATAGTTGAAAGCGAGGAAGAGGTTTTTAGGAAATCTAATCTCATCGTAAAGGTAAAAGAACTCCTTCCCGAAGAATTCCCTCTCATAGGGGAGAATCAAATACTTTTTTCTTACCTTCATCTCGCCGCAAATATGGAACTTGCAAGTGTTCTTCAAAAAAGTGGTGCAAGAGCAATAGCATTTGAGACAGTTGAGCTTTCAGATGGTTCACTACCTCTTTTGGCCCCTATGAGCAGGATAGCAGGAAGGCTTTCGGTACAAATTGGAATCCACTTCCTTGAAAAACCAAGCGGCGGAAAAGGGACTTTAATCAGCGGCGCCCCAGGAGTAAAGCCGGGGAAGGTTACAGTGGTAGGAGGAGGAACAGTCGGATACAACGCCGTAATTTCGGCTTTTGGTCTCGGTGCCGAAGTTACAGTTATAGATAAGAATCAGAAAAGACTAGAGTTCTTCCATGAAGAGTTCGGTGGAAGAGTAAAGACCACCCCACCCTATCCCGAACTGATAGAAGAAGAGATTTCAAATTCAGACCTGGTTGTTGGCTCGGTTCTTGTAACTGGGGCCAAGACACCTAAGGTTATCACAAAAGAGATGATCTCAAAAATGGAGCCTGGAAGTGTCTTCGTGGATGTGGCAATCGACCAGGGAGGATGTTCAGAGACGAGCCACCCGACAAATTTAGACTCGCCCACATTTAGCATTGATGGAGTAGTACACTACTGTGTAACGAATATTCCTTCTCTCGTTTCAAAGACAGCCACTTACTCTTTGGCAAATGCCATAGTGCCTTATATTCTCAAAATAGCCGATGGTGAGATTGAAAAAGACAGCGCCCTTTTAAAAGGTATAAATGTAGACAGGGGGAAATTGTTATTAAATTTGAATTAAGCACTAGGGAATAAGTCACCAATGTAGTTATGCTAGAGAATCCTTGACTTTATATTCTTATCTAAATAATATAATGCCAATGAGAAATGCTAGATCTGTAACTCTAGTACTGACCATACTTCTCCTAATTGGCTGCGGCGCAAAGCGGATTGAAAGAAATGATAGTGCCGAGGCTATGTATCAAAGGGCTATGGATGAGCTTCAAAAAAAGCGGGGATTTCCCTGGATTTTCAGTGGCACGGATTACGATACAGTCCTTAAATTGCTCAAGGAGATTCAGCTCAAATATACCTTTAGTCCCTACGCTACGCTTGCTGAATTGAGAACTGCCGACGCTTATTTTAAGAAGGGAGATTTTGAGCAGGCTTCAATCGAATACGAGGACTTCATCAAGCGCCATCCTGGCCATGAGCAGACTCCCTATGCAGCTTTCCGCTTGGGACTCTCACACTATAAGCAAATGCGGAGCTACGACAGAGACCCGACAAATACAAGGGAGGCTATTAAATGGTTTAATTCTTTCCTTGAGCAATATCCTGAGTCACCATTTAAGAGCGAAGCCGAAAAGATGATACAGGAATGTCGTGAGAGACTCGCCAAGCGCGAGATTTATATAGGAAAATTCTATGCAAGTCGCAAAAACCATAAAGCCGCCGCCGAAAGGTATAAGGTGGTTGTTGATCAATATGCCAATACAAAAGAGCATGAAGAGGCGCTCTTTCTTCTTGGGACATCCTATTCCAAAATGGGTCAGAATGAACTTGCAAAAGAGACCCTAAAGCGCGTCATAGAGGAATATCCAAATGCGAAGTACCACAAAAAGGCTGCTGAGCTAATATCTAAAATCGAAGAGAAAGAAAAGAGGGAAGCAAAAAAGGGATGAAAAAAAGGCTATCCCTTTTGTCAATTTTTGTTCTTCCACTCATTCTTATTTTCTGTGGAAACTCTGATAGGGAAAAAATAGAGTATGTACTCTCAAAAAGAGATAAGGCATTTGAAACAAAAAACCTAGAGCTTTATCTCTCCTGTATATCACCAAACTACAAAGAAGAAAAGAACGGACAATATATCGGTATTGAAGAGATAAAAAGAAACTTTCTATCAAATACATCCATTTTTGATCGAATAAAAATCTCCCATTCCAATAGAACCATCTATCTTAACGGTGAAAAGGCAGACGTAGCACAGAGAACCACCGTCGAAGTGAAATTGGAAAAAGAAGAAGGCCATTTTGCTCTCAATGAGAATATCGGTTTTGAGAAGATAAACGGCAAATGGCTGATAGTGAAGGAATCAAACACCGATTTCCTTAAAGGATTTGTGTTTGGGGAATCGAAGTAGGTAGAGGGAAATCTATAGCCCAAACTGCTTTTCAAACTTTTCCTGTTCCTCTTTACATCTGATACAGAGCGTTGCTTCGGGTCTGACTCTGAGCCTCTCTTCAGAGATTTCATCACCACACTCTTCACATGTGCCATAAGTTTTATCCTCTACCTTTTGTATGGCCTTTAGAATCTTTTGAATGAGTTTTCTCTCCCGATCTCGTTTTCTAAGCTCAATCGTTCTACTGGATTCAGACATCGCTCGGTCAAGGGGATCAGGGAAAGCATCATCCTCTTGGCTCATCTCACTCATGGTCTTCCCTGCTGTGCCGAGGAGTTGATTCATTTTCTCAAGCAGAATCCCTTTAAAATATTCGAGTTTTTCAGGATTCATGCAGACTAAATATATCATGTAAATAGCGTTGTGTAAATGAAG
>CAYMEO010000087.1:0-10182 GCA_964389705.1 uncultured Spirochaetia bacterium | reverse complement strand
AACGACTTGAAGCCATTTATTGATGGTGATATGATTGATCTGTGGTTCTGGGGCAATACACATTACTGCGCCTTGTTCTATAGGGATGATGAAATGAAATTTATCGGGAATTGTATCGGACATGGCGGCTTTCCCTACCTTAAGAAGGAAAAGAAACCCCTGCGCCACTTCTTTTTCTTTAGACGGAACCGCGGTTTCACAATGGACAAAGCTACACAAGGAGTTTAGTAACAATGGCTTTTGTGTCCTTAGATTAGTGTCTGATCGCGAGGTAAGACTCGAGTACATTGATTGGTTAAGAGATATAAAATGCGAAGCATATTTATCGAGATCAGCCGATGTTAGCCTTAAAGTTCATCAGATTATAAGGCATACTCGTAATGAGCATAGGATTACATAAATCTATTTGCTCCCCATAATCCTATAAATAAAGCCGCCTCTATCATCTGAGACATAAAGACCTCCATCAGGTCCAACTACCACATCAACGGGGCGTCCCCATGCTTTTGATCCTTTCAACCATCCTGTGGCAAAGTCCTCTATACCTTCGGGTTTGCCGTTTTTTATCTTAATGTGAACAACTTTATATCCCGTTGGTACTGAGCGGTTCCATGAGCCGTGAAACGCTACAAACAAATCTCCGCGGTATTCTTTGGGAAAGCCCTTTTCCGTGTAAAACGTAAGCCCAAGAGGGGCAGAATGCGCCTGCATCTGAAATACCGGCGGGATTGTATTTTTGCAGAAATCGGCCTTATTATATTGGGGGTCAGGAATTCTATCCCCGTAGCAGTAGGGCCATCCGTAGTGCTTTCCCTCTTTAACTATATTTATCTCCTCAGGTGGCAGGTCGTCTCCAAGCCAGTCCCTTCCATTGTCTGTAGCCCATATCTCATCTGTCCCCGGGCGCCATGTAAAACCAACGGAATTTCGTAGACCTCTGGCAAAAACCCTCCCGCCGCTTCCATCGGGATTGAACTGGAGGATTGCCGCACGCCTTTCGTCTTTTTCCTCACATACATTGCACGAGGAACCGATAGAGACATACATCTTTCCATCAGGACCAAATCCGACGGTTCTTGTAAAATGGCCGCTGGTGGGGAGATTTGAAACAATAACCTCCTTCTTGCCCGGTGGTAAATCAAAACCTCTATACTTAAAACGAACAATTTTATCTGTTTCGCCTACATAAAGGTAATCTCTATAAAAGGCTATACCGTGTGGATGGTTTAACCCTTCTATGAATGTTATTGCTCTATTTGCTTTTCCATCTTTATTCTTGTCGGGAAGCGCTATGACTTTTCCTTGATCAATAATGGTTACAAACAGAACGCCATCGGGGCTAAAGGCCATGAATCTCGGGGTTCCAAGGTCGGAGGCAAATACATTTATTTTAAATCCTGGCGGGAGATGTATTTCTTCAACTGAAGAGAAGGCCTGTTTAGAACAAAAATCAAGAAAGAAAAACAAGACGATAATTGTTCTAATAGTCTTTTCTGCCAGCCTCATTTTTGAATTTACCATGAGAGGCTTTAAATAAATCATTTATAGCTATAGCCTCGTCAATTGTTTCACCGGATTAAGATATTTAGTGATGCCCACATCATCTAAAATTTTTTGGTCGGCGAATGAATTGTTAAGCCTTCTGTTAAACACTTTAGAAAATGCATCTATGATGCTTGTCTCTACATCTTCCATTTCTATATCTTCCGCCATTTTCAAATATTCCTTCATTGATGTCATCTTTACACCCGGAATCCCACATGGAACCATCATGTCGAAGTATGATAAATCGGTGTTTACATTAAGTGCAAACCCATGATATGTTATCCAGTTTTTTATTCCAACCCCGATTGATGCGATTTTCTCTCTGCCTTCACCTACCCATACCCCTGTAAATCCTTTTATTCTTTCTGCCTTGATTCCAAAACTACTCAGGGCGCGGATTATCACCTCTTCAATATATCTTAGGTATTGATGGACATCGCGATTAAATTTATTCAAGTCTAAGATCGGATACCCAACCAGTTGTCCCGGTCCGTGATAGGTTATATCTCCCCCTCGGCTTATAATCTCAAAGTGAATTCCTCTTTTCTTTAATTCTTCTTGGCTTAAGAGGAGGTGCTCGGCCTTGCCACTTCTTCCCATTGTGAATGTCGGCGGATGCTCAAGGAGCAAGAGCACATCCTCTATCTCTTCGTTTTTCCTCTTCTCAATAAGAGATAGTTGAAGGTTTAATGCCCCTTGATAATCAACCATTCCTAATCTATATGCCTTAAATCCATCCATGATGGGGAGCAAACAACGAAAACTGAAAAATGAATTCCAATCAAATGTTTCTTGCCCTTCCCAATGCAGCTAGTGCCGCCTCCATAACAGCCTCTGAGAGCGTAGGGTGGGCATGAGGAGTTATGCCAATTTCAAGTGGGGTGGATTCAAGTGTTTTTGCAACCCCTATCTCTGCTATGAGCTCTGTTGCTCCCTTGCCGATTATATGAGCCCCTAGAATCTCACCAGATTTTGCATCTGAGATGATCTTCACAAATCCTTCAGTTTCTCCTATTGCAACTGCCTTTCCAGAGGCCTTAAATGGAAACTTTCCGACATTAAACTTGATTCCTCTCTCTTTAGCCTCGTCTTCGGTTATACCGATTGAGGCCACCTCGGGCTGACAGTAAACACAGCCCGGAATTCTATCATAGTGTACCCTTGCGTTTTTATCTCCTGCCATTATCTCAACCGCTATAACTCCTTCTTCCGATGCCTTATGGGCAAGGAGCGGAGGGCCAACAACATCACCAATTGCATAAACATTCCTGCAAGTAGTCATAAACGAGTTGTCAATCTTTATGAATCCCTGTTTAGTGAGCTCTATATTTAAATCCTTAAGTCCTATGTCACTTGATGTATCATAGTGACTAAGGGATGTCGGGGCTGTGTTATATACTGCCTTTCTGCCAACGGCAACAAGAAGTCGTGATGCGGATACCTTTTTTTCTCCCTTTCCTGAGTCGTCTTCTAGCGTTACTTCAACAGAGTTATCTAATTTTTTTAGCTCCTTAAATCTAGTGCCCGTAAGTACATGTATACCATTTTTCTTAAAATTCTTCTCAAGCTCTTCTGCTATCTCTCTATCGACCCCTGGGAGGATGCGGTTTTCCATCTCAACTATCGTGACTTTGCTGCCGAATGAATTATAGACATATGCGAATTCTACCCCAATGTATCCGCCACCTATTATGACAATTGATTCTGGAATCTCTTTTGAAAAGATGGCCTCATCGCTTGTCATTACAACCCTGCCGTCAATCTCTATGCCGGGGAGGACCCTTGGCACAGAGCCTGTAGCAATGAGGATTCTCTCTGTTTCTATCTCCCTTTCGTCTTTGTCTCCGATGATTCCAACCTTATTTGGCGAGATAAGTTTTCCGGTTCCCAAAAAGAGGGCGATTTTATTCTTTTTAAAAAGAAACTCCACCCCCTTTGTCAGTGTGGAAGAGGCCTTACGGCTCTTTTCTATTACCTTAGAATAGTCATAAGATAGTTCACCACATTTAATTCCATAATTCTCTGAATGCTTAAACGTCTCGTAGATTTCCGCGCATTTGAGAATTGCCTTTGAGGGGATGCAACCCCAATTAAGACATACTCCCCCGGGTTTGTCCCTTTCAACTACGGCGACCTTCATTCCGAGTTGCGCAGCGCGTATTGCAGCAATATAACCTCCGGGCCCTGAGCCAATTACGACAAGGTTGAATCTTTCCATAACAGTTTATTATACACAAATTGGAGGATTGTTGCCTGAATTTTGGTTACTATGATATATATCTCTCAACAGATATGGAGAAAAGAAGAGGATAGATATGGGTTTTGCCCTACATATAACCTTGCTTAATCAACATCAGCACTGTAAAATTTCTGTTGACGTTCTTTAATTTTAGAGGCGTTTCTTCATTAAAACGGCAGAGATTGTCTGAGCTCCTATTTTCCTATCTGCATCGTAATTGCAAGTGATGTGTTTAGAGGAGCAGGTTTGATATGAGCAGCATAGCAGATAAAGAAACTTCCGAACTCGAAGCCTTAGAAACCCAAGAGTGGCTTGAATCCTTAGACTATGTGTTACAGACAGGTGGCCACGAGCGGGTCAAGCGCCTCCTTAGGCAACTCCAAATCCATGCCCAGAAAGCCGGTGTTAGATTGCCTTTTACTGCTAATACGCCCTACATCAATACTATTCCGGCTGAAGAAGAACCGCCTTATCCAGGAAGTCGCGAGATCGAGAGACGCATAAGGAGTATCATTCGATGGAATGCTATGGCAATGGTCGTGAGGGCAAACCGTATGGAAGAGGGGATTGGAGGGCATATATCAACATATGCATCGGCTGCGACATTGTTTGAGGTCGCATTCAATCACTTTCTCCGTGCAAAGACCAAGAACCACGAGGGAGATATCATATACTTTCAAGGCCATGCCGCCCCTGGGATTTATGCGCGTGCCTTTCTTGAAGGCCGTCTGACTAAAGAGCAGTTAGAGAACTTCCGTCGTGAGCTACAGCCCGGAGGCGGGCTTTCATCATATCCGCACCCCTGGCTTATGCCTAACTTCTGGGAATTTCCCACTGTATCTATGGGTCTGAGTCCAATCATGGCAATCTATCAGGCACGATTCAATCGCTATCTCGAAGACCGGGGACTTAAGGGGCCTTCTGATGCCAAGGTCTGGGCATTCTTAGGAGACGGAGAGACGGATGAGCCAGAGACACTAGGGGCCATTACACTGGCATCACGCGAACAACTGGACAATCTGATTTTCGTTATCAATTGCAATCTTCAGAGATTGGATGGACCTGTGCGCGGAAACGGCAAGATCATACAAGAACTCGAAGCCATCTTTCGCGGTGCAGGATGGAATGTGATAAAGGTTATATGGGGCAGTGATTGGGATCCACTTCTTGCCAAGGATCACGACAATATCCTGGTCAAGCGTATGGATGAGGTCGTTGACGGGCAGTATCAGAAGTACGTTGTTGAATCCGGTAGGTATATACGCGAGCACTTCTTTGGTACGGATCCGCGTCTGTTAGAGATGGTAAAGCATCTATCCGATGAGCAGATCCAAAGACTGAGACGCGGTGGGCATGATCCGGAAAAGGTCTACGCCGCATACAAGGCTGCGGTTGAACACAGAGGTTCGCCTACGGTCATCCTTGCTAAGACTATCAAGGGATACGGATTGGGCGAGGCCGGAGAAGGCAGAAACATCACACATCAGCAGAAAAAATTAAATGAGGAGGAGTTGCGTGAATTTCGTACGCGATTTGGCATCCCTATTGCCGATGAAGATGTCGCCGAAGCCCCATTTTATAAGCCTCCGGATAATAGCCCAGAAATGAAGTATCTTCATGCGCGAAGGCAAGAACTGGGCGGTTATGTTCCCAGTCGTAGAGTCGAATGTGAACCCCTCAAGCCTCCGTCGGAGGAGATATTTGAGGAATTCTATAAAGGCTCTGATGGTCGGGAGGCATCTACAACTATGGTCTTTGTGCGATTGCTCTCGAGGCTCCTTAGAGATAAAGAGATTGGAAGATTTATTGTTCCTATAATTCCAGATGAGGCGCGAACATTTGGTATGGATGCTTTATTCCGTCAGGTCGGGATTTATTCTCACCCCGGACAGCTCTATGACCCGGTTGATAGGGAAACGCTTCTCTATTACAAAGAGGCCAGAGACGGGCAAATCCTTGAAGAGGGGATTACGGAAGCGGGTTCAATGTCCTCGTTTATCGCAGCCGGAACGGCTTATGCTACGCACGGCATAAACATGATACCGTTCTTTGCATTTTATTCCATGTTTGGTTTTCAGAGAATCGGCGATCTTATATGGGCTGCTGGCGATTCGCGTTGTCGGGGGTTTCTAATTGGGGGAACCTCCGGTCGGACGACACTTGCAGGCGAGGGTCTTCAGCATCAGGACGGAAACAGCCATCTTTTGGCCTATCCGGTTCCTAATCTCAAGGCGTATGACCCAGCCTATGCTTATGAATTAGCCGTCATTATTCGGGATGGTATTCGGCGTATGTATGAGAAACAGGAAGATGTATTTTATTATCTGACTGTTATGAACGAGACCTATGCCCATCCACCCATGCCTGAGGGTGTAAGGGAGGGTATTATTAGAGGGATGTATAGATTCAGGGCTTCAGAAAATAAGGATGCAAAACTCCATGCACAACTCTTTGGCAGCGGCACGATTCTAAATGAGGCTCTGAAGGCTCAGAGGATCCTAGAGGAAAGATACGGTGTTGCTGCGGATGTATGGAGTGTGACAAGCTACAAGGAACTCTATCGCGATGGGCTTGAGGCTGAGCGCTGGAATATGCTTCACCCTTCTGGACCACTCAAGGTTCCATATATTACTCAGTGCGTTAAGGATGCGCCAGGAGTGTTTGTGGCGGCTTCCGATTATGTTAAGGCTCTTCCTAATACTGTATCTCAGTGGCTTCCTAGGCCTCTTGTATCCCTGGGAACAGACGGATTTGGCAGAAGCGACACGCGGCGGGCACTTCGGGACTTTTTCGAAGTTGATTCGAGGTTTATCACCCTGGCAACATTAGCCGCCCTTGCACGTGAAGGAGAAGTCAAACCAAAGATCGTTGAAAGGGCTATAAAAGATCTGGATATTAACCCCGATAAAGCGAATCCGATGATTTCATAAAAAAGATGAATTTAGCTGTGAATGTGGGGATGATAATGAAAAGAGCGTTTTGGCTAATGGCAATTTTTCTATTTTCGATTGTAGATAACACTTCTGCATTCACATGTGGCCAAAAATTTGTTTCAAAAGGCGATCCTAGTTTTCTAATTCTGAGTAGATGCGGTGAGCCTATTTCAAGGGAGTTAATAGGATATACCTTAACACCGGATCAAAGAATAGAAAAGGTGATTGAGAGGTGGGTTTATGGACCAATAAACGGATGGTACAAGGTTCTGACTATTGAGGGTGGTATATTGGTAAAAGAGGAATCAATTATTGCCAGATAGTTTGGGCTAATTAATGTCTACAGGAGGGATTTTATCTGTGGTAACTGAATTTAAGCTCCCTGAACTCGGTGAGGATATTGAATCGGGAGATGTGATAAGTGTTTTGGTATCTGTAGGAGATGTTGTTGCTCAAGACCAGCCGGTAATGGAGGTTGAAACAGACAAGGCCACAATCGAGGTTCCCGCTCCGGTCAGTGGGGTAGTTAAGGCAATACATGTAAAGGCGGGTCAGACGATCAAGGTGGGGCAATTGCTTATGAGTATTGATGAGGGGGCCGACGGAAAAGAAAAGAAGACTGTAGAAGATGCCGAGGTTAAAATAAAAGAAGAAAAACGAAAGGTAGCTGAGCCTAAAACTAAAAAAGGGGAGTCGATTGATGAGAAGGAGATAGAGGCCGAAAAAGAGGAAAGAAAAAGAGAGTCTGCTGAGAGTCATATTCTCAAAGAACAGGAGGGTGAGGTTGTTGAATTTAGTCACAAACCTAAGGCTGCTGGGTCTGAGGCGCCGCGTGAGTTGGCCCCGGCTGCGCCATCTGTTCGTAGGCTGGCGCGTGAGCTCGGGATTGATATTAATCAGGTTCCGGGCTCAGGTCCGGGAGGACGAATTTCTGAAGATGATGTAAAGAACTATGTTCGATATGTCATCACAAGAGGGATGGAATCAAAGCCTGAAACACATCCTCTGTCAGCGCCCAATATACCAACGCTTCCGGATTTTACTAAATGGGGAGAAATAGAGCGCGAGCCTATGACAAATGTGCGTCGCAAGACTGCTGAGAGTGTAGGATTTTCGTGGATGTCTATTCCTCATGTGACACAGCACGATAAAGCCGACATTACTGGTTTGGAGGAGTTGCGTAAGAGTTTTGGAAAAAAGGTGGAAGAGGCGGGTGGAAAGCTGACTGTCACATCTATTCTCCTCAAAGTGGTTGCCTCCGCACTCAAGGTCTTTCCCAAATTTAATGCGAGTGTAGACATTGCCAACAACGAGATTATCTATAAAAAGTACTATCATATCAGAGTAGCGGTAGATACAGAGCGGGGGCTTTTGATTCCGGTCATACGGGATGTAGATAAGAAAAATATTGTTGAACTGTCTGTTGAGCTTGCACAGGTATCGGAAAGGGCGAGAAACAGGAGGCTTACGGTTGAAGAGATGAAGGGAGGCACGTTCACGATAAGTAATCTAGGAGGTATAGGCGGCACGTATTTCTCGCCGATCATATATTGGCCGGAGGTTGCTGTTCTTGGCATATCTCGTTCGAAGATTGAACCGGTCTTTGCCGATGGGCAATTTGGGCCGCGTCTTATGCTGCCACTATCCCTCTCTTATGACCATCGTGTGATTGATGGAGCCGATGGGGTGCGGTTTCTGCGCTGGATAGTCGAGGCGATTGAGCAGCCCTTTAGACTCATCCTGGAGGGATGAAAAAGTAATTTAGCTGCAGATAGACAAGAATGAAGCAAGATGCAGGATACAAAGTACTATTGTTGCATCATACGTCCTGATTTATTTTTATGCGTATAGCCTCAATAGATATAGGTACAAATACATTTAGAATACTGGTTGGTGAGGTCAAAGATAAAGAGTTTAAAAGGCTCTATATTGACCGAGTAATTACAAGGCTCGGTGGGGGATTCATCAAAGAAAAGAGGATTCCTGAGGATTCAGCGGATAGAGCAGTCGGGGTTCTCCGAGGATTTGCCGGTATTCTCAAAGATTATAGAGTAGAAAAAGTAAGAGCCGTAGCTACAAGCGTGGTTAGAGAATCCATAAATGGCTACGAGTTCTTAGAGAGAGTCCAAGGGGAAACTGGAATCAGAGTCGATGTAATCTCAGGGGAAGAAGAGGCAAGGCTTACTGTAAAGGGCGTTCTAAAATCCGTCTCTGTCAATTCCAGATACAGTGTGATTTTTGATGTTGGCGGTGGAAGCACCGAATATGTGCTTGTAGAGCAGGGCGAGATTCTAGATATTAGAAGTACAAATCTCGGGGTTGTTCATCTTACAGAGGGATTTTTAAAGAGCGATATACCATCTGAATTGGATGTCGGTGCGATTTCTAGAGAAATTTGGGATGTTTTATCCTCTGAATTATCATGGGCATCCAAAATCCCTAATGACAACCTGACATTAGTTGGAACTGCCGGAACCCCTACTACACTTGCGGCAATTGAACTCGGTTTGGAAAGATATAATCCTAATCTGGTCAATGGGTTTATTCTGAAAAAGAATGTAGTGCTAAATATGTTTAATACGCTGACCGGGATCCCTGCTGAGGAAAGGCTTAGGATTAAAGGACTCGAAAAGGGCAGAGAAGACGTGATTATTCCAGGTGCATTAATTGTCATTAAGACTATGGAAAGATTCTCTAAAGATGAGATTGTTGTAAGCGATGGTGGTCTTCTCGAGGGTGTGGCTTATAGTATTATAAGTCTATAGTTGTCTATCTTTCTCTAGATAGCATTTTTAGAAAGTTTATCATCTCTTTAATCTGCTTTCTGTTAAGGGAATAAATTCGGTTCTGGCTTACCTTATGTTCATTAACAAGATTAGCCTCTTTTAGGATTTTAAGATGATTAGATATGGCAGGGTTGGATATGTTGAAATTACTTCCTATCTCTCCTGCGGTTGCCCTACCTTTGCTCAAAAGTTCAAGTATCTTTCTCCTTGTCTCATCAGCAATAGCTTTGTAACAACAGCCCATATCTATCACTTCTGTTTAATGGTTTTTTATTTATTTTATCTCATATTATATTACAAGAGAAGCCCGGCGATCATTATGACCGGACTTCTCCTAAATTTTGAGCCCACTTATGATCCAGGATTGCGCGGAACCTGAACGCCAAACACCGAGATATATTCATCGTCTGTTTTCTGATCTGCCTTTAGTGGAGCGCCTACATTTACTGTTTTTGGGGTGATGTAGAAGCTCATATAATCTCTCTCTACATCTCCACCCTTTGTCTCGTTCCTAACTTCGCTTCTAACTAATGGAATCTGGACACCAAATACATTGTAGTTATCGAGAGCGAAGGAGAGTGACGAAAAGCCAATGGCTAAACCCAGTGTTGTGATGGTGATTAACCTCTTCATTTGTGTTACCTCCTTAGAGTTTATTAATTTAATATTTAATTAATTA
>CAYMEO010000086.1:5047-10382 GCA_964389705.1 uncultured Spirochaetia bacterium | reverse complement strand
TTTAGTCAAGATATCTTTTCCTTCTATCATTTCCTCTCCTTAACATAGGTTGCCTCTGCCATAGCTTCAAACCTAAGTTTTATACAAATCTACCCTAGCAGACAGAGTTGGAATTATATTAAATCTCCTCTTTTCTGATAGACCAAAACCTAGCCTAAAGCCACGGGATTTTTAAGCTAAGGAAACATACCATAGAGAGCCAAAAGATCAATGTTATACA
The DNA here is from genome assembly GCA_964389705.1 of uncultured Spirochaetia bacterium. Lineage (GTDB taxonomy): Bacteria > Desulfobacterota_D > UBA1144 > Nemesobacterales > CSP1-2 > PSLL01. The sequence goes on along the minus strand of CAYMEO010000086.1, from coordinate 10,162 downwards.
ACTATATTTATGAGTTTTTTAGGAACAATAATAATCTTTTTGATTTCTTTTCCAGCAATATAGCTTTTCACCCTTTCATCGGAAAAAGCGGCCTGTTTTATCTCCTCTTCATCTGAATCTGGATCCATTAAAATCTGGCTTCTCACTTTCCCATTGACCTGAATCACAATAGTTATCTGTGCGCTCCCTACGAGTTCTCTATCCCATTCAAGCCAGGGCTTATCAACTAGTGATTCACTGTGCCCTAAGGATTCCCAAAGTTCCTCCGATATATGAGGAGCCATAGGGTAGAGCAGGCATACTATGGCTTCAACCGATTCCTTGAGGACTAATACGTCGTCTTTATTACTAGGCTCAAAACGCGATACCGCATTTAGAAGCTCCATAATCGCTGCAACAGCGGTGTTGAACTGAAATCTCTCTATATCATCCGTGACCTTCTTTATTGTCTTATGAACCTTAATGAGAAGATCCTTTGATTCAGGATTCAGAACCTCGGATCCCACATGCAAAGGCGCAAAACTCTGCGCCTCTAAGCTGTTAATCCGATTTCGCGAGTCATAAACAAGCTTCCACACACGGTTTAAAAACCTGTATGCTCCTTCTATTCCCTCATCGCTCCAGTCTAGGTCCCTCTGAACCGGAGAGGCAAAGAGCATAAAAATACGGACGGTATCGGCCCCGTATTTCTCAATCATATCATCTGGGTCAACTATGTTTCCAAGGGACTTTGACATCTTAGCCCCATCCTTTATAACCATGCCCTGGGTAAGTAGATTTAAAAAAGGCTCATCGAGATCGCACATTCCAAGGTCCCTCAAAACCTTTGTATAGAACCTGGCATAGAGAAGATGCAAGATAGCGTGTTCAATCCCGCCAATGTACTGGTCAACGGGAAGCCAGTATTTGACCCTCTCTCTGTCAAACATCCCTTTGTCATAATCGGGAGAAGCATACCTCAGGAAATACCAAGAGGATTCAACAAAGGTGTCCATTGTATCTGTTTCCCTTCTGCCCTCTCCACCGCACTTAGGACACATCGCTTTCACAAAGCCCTCCACTTTGGAGAGTGGTGAGCCGCCCTTTCCTGTAAACTCAACGTCCAGAGGAAGCTCAACGGGAAGGTCTTTGTCAGGCACAGAAACAATCCCACATCCCTTACAGTAAACAACAGGTATCGGCGTGCCCCAGTACCTCTGCCGCGATATGCCCCAATCCCTTAATCTATAATTTATCCGCCTCCTACCAAGCCCTTTGGACTCAATGTATTCTATAATCTTTTCTTTTCCAATCTCTGACGGAAGTCCCGAAAATTCTCCAGAACTTACCATAATCCCTGGCTCCTCGTAGGCACTCCCCATATCCTCCGGGTTTAGACCCCTATCCCCCGGAGAAACCACGACCTTTATAGGTAATCCATACTCCTTTGCAAACTCAAAATCCCTTTGATCATGAGCGGGAACACACATTATTACGCCGGTTCCATATTCCATAACGACAAAATTAGCAATGTAAATCGGCACGCGCTCCCCGTTAAATGGGTTTATACAATAAGCACCGGTGAAAACCCCTTCTTTCTTTATTCTCTCAGATATCCTCTCAATACTGGTTTGCCCCCTTACCCGGCGCATGAAATCAAGAACCTCTCCCTCTTGAGGTTTCCCTTTAATTAACCTCTCTGAAAGTGGATGCTCAGGGGCAAGACTCATAAAGGTCACTCCAAAAACCGTATCGGGACGGGTGGTAAAAACCCTCAATTTCGCCTCGCCATCTACTAAAGGACTCTCCAATGGAAAGTCTATTTCTGCCCCTATGCTCTTTCCTATCCAGTTCTTCTGCATTGTAAGGACCCTCTCAGGCCAGCCGCCCTTTAGCCTTTCACACCACTCAAGCAACTCCTCGGCATATTCTGTAATTTTAAAGAACCATCCCTCCATCTCCTTTTGTCTAACCTCGGATTTACATCTCCAACACCTTCCGTCCTCTACCTGCTCATTTGCTAGAACTGTCTCACAAGAAGGGCACCAGTTTACGACTGAGGCCTTTCTATAGGCAAGTCCACGCTCAAGCATTCGTGTAAATACCATCTGCTCCCACTTATAATAGGAAGGGTCACAGGTTGCAATCTCCCTTGTCCAGTCATAGCTAAACCCGAGCCTTTTGAGCTGCTCTTTCATCTGGGTAATATTTTGATATGTCCACTTCGCAGGATGGATGCCACGCTCAATTGCGGCATTCTCTGCGGGAAGCCCAAAGGCATCCCACCCAATAGGATGGAGCACATTAAACCCTCTCACCCTCTTATACCTCGCCACAACGTCACCAATCGTATAGTTCCTCACATGCCCCATGTGAATCCTTCCCGAAGGGTAGGGGAACATCTCGAGAACATAGTATTTCTTTCTATTAGGGTCATCCGATACCTCATAGACCCTTTTTTCATTCCATATTTTCTGCCACCTTTCTTCAATCCTCTGGGGATCATAGGAAGCTTCCATGATTTCTAAATTCTCCTTAATATCAATATCAGAGGCAGATTTAAGAATCCGTCTCTATAGATACGTAGCATATATATAAAGTAGGGCCTTGAACCCCTTTTCTGTGTTCAATCATTTTAAACCAACGCCTATTGGGTTTCAAACCAAGAGGAACCCCGGGTCTCTATCGAGCCCATGTTTTTAAGGAAATCGCAAAGAAACGGAATTGGAAAACGGGATCTACAGAATTTTTAGAGTTGCAAGACACTGTAAGAATTTCAGATTTTTTACAAAATCTTGACAATTCCGTTTAGCATTGTTAGGATTTAGCAATACTCACCAGAAGATAAATCTCGGGGGAGGAAGTTTTAAATATTAAGCTTCTGCTTTCGGCAACTGAGTTATCCACACCCTGTTGATAAGTTGTGGAAAAGTTGTTAGTTTTTGGAGGATTCTTGGCTAAGAAAGTAACCCTAGGACGTAATCTTAAGTCCCTTTTCCCGGATGAAAACGATAAAGAGGCATTCAGAGGAATAGGACTATTTGTAAGATCCTCAAGCCCTCATCTCCCTGATACTCAAAAGACCGATATGCCCAATAAGATTGCATGGGAAGAGGTAATTGAGAGGATAAAAAGAAAATCAAATCCTCAGGTGTTTTTCTGGTTTGATTCTCTAAAGCCCGTCTCACAGAAAGACGACTCAATCATTCTAAAGGCTAAAAGCCCATTTGAAAGGGACTGGATAGCCACACACTATATGGACGTCATAAGTAAAACAGTGGAAGAGGTTGAGGGAAGGAAATTTGAGATCAAGATTATATCTGATGCCCAGCCTCCCATTTCAGCTGAAGAGATTGAAGAAGAGCCAAGGCTCAGGGAAAAGAAAGAATCACTCTTTTCAGGATTCCTTAATCCGAATTATACATTTGAGAGATTCATCGTAGGGCCGAGTAACCAGTTTGCCCACGCAGCCTCAATTGCAGTGGCAAGGAAACCCGGGGAGGCATATAACCCCCTCTTTATATATGGCGGGGTGGGGCTTGGAAAAACCCATCTAATCAATGCAATTGGAAATTATATACTTAAGACCACACTTGTAGCAAGGATATGCTGTATATCGGCTGAAAATTTTACAAATCAGGTGATAAATAGCATAAAGTCAAATAAGATGGAGGAATTTAGGAACAGATACAGGTTTGGCTGTGACGTCCTCCTTATTGATGACATACAGTTTATTGCGGGAAAAGAAAGTACACAGGAAGAATTTTTCCATACATTCAATACGCTCTATGAGTCAAAGAAACAGATAGTAATCTCAAGCGATAAGTCTCCTAAAGACATGTCATACCTCGAAGAGAGGTTGAGATCTAGGTTTGAGTGGGGACTCATTACTGACATTCAGCCACCTGAGACCGAGACAAAGGTTGCGATACTCAAAAAAAAGGCAGAGGCAGAGAAGATAATGCTCCCGGATGATGTCGCACTATTTCTTGCCCAAAATATCACATCGAATATAAGAGAACTCGAAGGAACCCTCACCAACATCAGTGCCTATGCAAAGCTCTTAAACACAGAAATTACAATAGAGCTAGCTAGAGAGGTTTTAAAGAATATAGTAAAAGAGCACACAAGGCAGGTTATGAGCATAGAGTCCATTCAAAAAGAGGTTGCCAACTTCTTTGGGATAAAGCTCCAGGAGCTGAAATCAGAAAAGAAAGTGAAAAATGTTGCGCTTCCAAGACAGGTCGCCATGTATCTTGCAAGAAGATACACTGGAGCGTCATTTCCGGAGATTGGGGAGAAATTCGGGGGGAAAGACCACTCCACAGTAATACACGCAGTGAAAAAGATTGAAAGCATGATAGTAGAAGACCCAACCCTTAAAGAGATGGTGAATGCCGTATCGAGAAGAATCGATGCGGCAAGAAGTGGATAATCTGTGCATAACCCTGTGGGAAAAACTGTGGATGAAATTGTGGATAAAAAAACATGCGCATAGACTGTGTATAGGCTTATGAGTTTATCAACAGAGTTATCAACTTCAAAGACCCAATGCCGTAAAGGCTTTTGTTGACTTATCCACAATTTCACAGCCTCTACTACTACTGCTATTTGTATTTTAATATCTTATCTCTTCTAGGAGAAATAGGAGATGAAATTTAAAGTAGAGACAACAAAGATTGCACAGAGACTAGGACTAATACAGGGGATTGCAGAAAAGCGTGTAACTATACCTATACTTTCCCATGTTTTAGTTTGTGCCTCTAATGAAAAGATTAGCTTTACTGCAACCGATCTTGAGACTACTATGACAACCCACTGTGAGGGGAAGATAATAAAAGAGGGTAGTATTGCACTTCCTGCAAGAAAGCTCTTTGAGATTGTAAAGGAGCTCCCCCTTCAAGGAGAGATAGAGATTGAGGAGATTAGCAATCATTGGACTCAGATTAAGACACAGAACGCAACATTTAAAATCGCCGGTCTTCCTGCCGAGGATTTCCCGACAATTCCTCAAATACCCATAGATGATCTCTTCTATATCGAGAGCCAAGTACTCGATGATATGATAGGAAAAACCGTATTTGCCATCTCTTCTGATGATCTGAGACGGAGTCTATCTGGAATCTATATAGAGTC
>CAYMEO010000086.1:0-4947 GCA_964389705.1 uncultured Spirochaetia bacterium | reverse complement strand
TTGCCATCTCTTCTGATGATCTGAGACGGAGTCTATCTGGAATCTATATAGAGTCCGGGGAAGATAGAGTCTTAAGACTCGTTGCTACAGATGGACATAGGCTATCTCTGGTTGAAGGGCCTGCCCTCGACCCTGAGCGCAGCGAAGGGGAAGGGCCTGCCTTTGACCCTGAGCGCAGCGAAGGGGAAGGGGTAGCAAAGGAACTCAAAAAAGGCGTAATTATCCCCAAAAAAGGGGTATTAGAACTAAGGAAGATAGCAAAACTCGATGACTATATTAGGATTGGATGCAGTGAAAACAATTTTGTTGCCCAAGGTAGTGGAATTTCCCTGATAATAAGGCTTATTGATGCAGAGTTTCCCAACTACAGACAGGTAATCCCAGAGAATACAAATATTACACTTCATATACGGCGAGAGGAGTTTTTAAGTGCACTAAGGCGTGTCTCTATTTTTTCTATCGAGACAACAAGGGCTATTAAGATGGGCATAGAAAATGGCATAATCACACTTAGTTCCGTATCTCCAGAGCTTGGAGAGGCAAAGGAGATTGTACCTATAGATTATACTGGGGATTCTATTGAACTAGGGTTTAATGCCAGGTATTTGATGGATGTCCTTGAGGCCACCTCTGAAGATATGGTTCAATTGGGAATAATTGATCAACTAAACCCTGTATTAATTAAACCCGTTTCGGATACAAAAGAACAGTTATATCTCTCTGTTATTATGCCTATGAGAGTGTAAAAATCAGTAAGATATGCATGATCCACGTAAATGCTGGATTTCATATTTCCTAGGGTCTGTCCTTTTTGCGAATCCGCATCAAAAGATGGAAGGGTCTGCAATAGTTGTCTGTTGCAAATAAGGTTTATTGGGAAGAATTCTGTTTGTCTAAGATGCGGAGTTCCTTCTGATTTTACTGAGACATCCGACCGAAGTGACCCTATGAAATCGGTGTCTAGCCATTTCTGTGGGCAATGCCTTCTGGGTAGGTTCTATTTTGATAGGGCGCGCTCGGTTGCTTTTTATGATGGCTTGTTACGGGATATGCTCCATAAATTCAAATATCAAGGGAGATTGAACCTTGGAAGGGCAATTTCAAATATTCTTATAGAGAATTTTCCAGCCGACCTAGACATACCCGACATAATAATTCCTGTCCCACTCTACATCGGTAGGCTGAGAAAAAGGGAGTATAATCAGTCTGTAATTCTCGGAGAGGGCTTATCTAGGTATTTAAGGGTCTCTTTTAACCCGTTTGTGCTTAAAAGGATAAGAGATACAAGGCCTCAGTTTGAGATTAAAAGCGAGGATGAAAAGAGAAAAAACGTAAAAGGGGCCTTTTCTCTAGATGAGTCAGGGAAAATAAAGGGGAAATCCGTTCTAATTATAGATGACATATTCACCACTGGCTCGACCATAGATGAATGCGCAAGGGTAGTTCTCGATTCCGGGGCCTCACGCGTTCAGGCCTTGACACTAATGAGGGCTGTACAGGCTTAAGGGGTCAATTTAGTTATTTGTCAACTGGTATGGAGGACTAATTGTGCCAATTACTATGACTTATTTGACTTTAAAAGTCATCTGCTTTAAATTTATAAATCTAAATTAAGTTTTCTACTTAATTTATTATTTGAACTGTGAAGTAATAATGTACGGAAGATTCGTAGGTTTGGATATTGGATCTGATACTATAAAGATTGCCCTTGTAAAAAGGGGGCTTACAGATACGGATTTATCAAAGATACTACAGATAAAAGCCCCTGACTCTCTTCAGGCCATTTCAGAGCTTAAAGTCGTCTTTTCGGAGAAGTTCCTTCCCAAGAGTGATGTAGCGGTGTCACTTCTTGGCAATCCGATCTCTGTCAGGGTGCTCAGCTTTCCGTTTTCTGACCCAAGAAAGATTGACCAAACATACGAATTTGAGCTAGAAAACGTATCCCCTTTTGATCTTTCCGATAAGGTACATGGGTATCATCTTGTCAAACGCCCAGGGGGGGGCGAAGCCATAGTTTGTATGTCTCAAAGGGAAGACATAAGGCAATTGATTGATATATGCCAGTCGAATGGTATTGACCCAAGGGTTATAACATTTGCCCCTATTGCTTTTGGTGCCCTCAATGGCTTCCTTCTTGGGGAAAGGCCATTGGTTTTAATAGACATAGGAGCCTCACGAATGGGGTTTTCTCTATTTGATAGAGGGGGGATTAGACGCGTAAGATCTTCATCGAAGGCCGGGAGGTTTATATCAGAGATAATATCAAGGAGCCTTGGGACATCAGGTGATGTAGTCGAGTCTATAAAGCGCGAGGGGCTTAATGGGGGTAGAAATCGGGTTCTCGAAGAGGCTCTATCCCCAATTATTGATGAGATAAGGCGGACGATTCATTTCTTTGAGATTGAGCTTGGTGAGGAGATTAAGACAATAGTACTCTCAGGCGGCACGTCACTTATGCCTGGCATAGGAGATTATATTGAGGAAAGATTAAAAAGGGTAGTAAAGAGATTATTTATCCCAGATCTAGGAGAAAATAACTCAGCTATCTTTGCCCAGTCTTTTGCCCTTGCCATATATGGGAGTACCATAGGAAGAGGAAGACTTAATTTAAGAAAAGGGGAGTTCAAATACACAGGTAGGGATAGCGAAATCAGTAGGATGTTTCTTGTTCCTGGTTTGCTCCTTTCGCTTTTTATACTTTTGTCCATATACAGGGCTGGGGCGAGGTACTTTGAACTCAAAAGTGAGGTAGGGAAGATGGAGGCCCGTATTAATACGACTGTGAGGGAGACATTCCCTAATGTAAGGGTAATTCCAAGGCCTATGGAGTTTATGGAGGGTGAGGTCAAGAGGGTAAGAGACAGGCTAAAATTGGTTGAAGAAATCGGGGGAGGGCCTACGCCGCTTGATGTCCTAAGAGACATATCCGCAAGCCTTCCTTCAAACATCAAATTGACCGTAGATGAGGTCAATTTTGTAGATGGTAAGACGGTAAGGATGCGGGGGAGGTCTGACTCATACGATGAGGTGGCGAAGGTTGAGAAGGCCCTTTCCAGCGCAGGGATGTTTAAACAGGTCATCCGCGAATCAACTGAGACGGCCATAAATAACACCGTAAAATTCCAGATGACCCTGGTGCTCAAGTGAATACAAATGACTCCATGGATAGATTAAGGATCTTCTTAAATCAGATTCGTGAGAGATTCGAACGTGCTATGGTTTCCGACAGGGATAGAAGAGCCTTGATTTTTGGGGGAATAGGCTTTCTCATTTTAGTTCTCTATGTGGTTTTTCAGTTCTTTTCATCTGGAAGTGCGAGGCTTGAGAAGAGATTAAACGCTCTTCAGTCCGATCTTAGGCGGATCGAATCTCTTCGCGCTGAATATATACAGTCGAAGCACAGAATAGATGAACTCACAAGCACTATAAGAAATGGGGATGAACCATTAATCTCCGTAGTTGAAAAAACCCTTGTGGATGCGCGGATTGATAGGGCGAACTTCTCTATAAAGTCTAGAGCTCCTTCGTCCGGGGACCTGTATGAAGAGACTAGCGTGGACGTTGATATTAAAAAAATTCCCCTTGATAGAATGGTAGATATCCTCTACAGATTTCAGACAATGCCCACTTTTATCAAAGTATCGAAGTTACGTCCCCAGACGAGATTTAATGACCCAGATTTAATGGACGTTTCGTTTCGCGTGTCAACCTTTAAGTTTAATCAAGTGCTCTAAATGGGCCAATTTCACCGATTTCCTAATTATGCAGGGGTTGCCATGTCCTTGCCATCATCAATCAAGTATTAGTATAGCTCTAGTGTGTGAGTATCATATATGGGGTTTTCACAAAGACCCCTCTATGGGAGGGAAACATGAGGTATTTAACTGTTGATAAGAACCTAATAGAATCAAGGTATTTTATCTTAGCCTGTTATGCGCTCTTTTTCATACTGACGTTTCTTATATTTTTTTACCTCTCATTTCCCTCAGAGAGTTTTAAACAGAGAATCATATATGAGGTGGAAACGAGAACCCCATTTGATTTGAACATAAAGGACTTGAATATACATCCGATACTTAACCTCAAATTCCATGATGTAGAGCTCTACAGATCTAAGTCGCTCTATCTAAGCATTGACGATCTCAGCGTAAGCCCTTCATTATTTTATCTCATCTTAAAAAAGGTCGTGCTTCCTTTTAAAGCCCATCTCTATGGAGGTGATGCAAAAGGAAGGCTCATCTATAGCTCAGAGACTGGGCAGTTGATAGCAGCAAATGGAGATATAAGGGGAATAAATATAAAAGGCATCCCTATGGTCTCTACTGTCCTTAGGGATGGTAATTCCTCAATCCAGGGGGTTGTGGCGGGGAGTTTTTCAGTTGAATTTGCCCCCCAGCCCAGAGGGCAGGTTGTTCTTGAAGCAAAGAATCTATCGGTTAAAAACTTAAGGCTCATAGAAGGCCTGCCTCTTCCCGATTTTGGTAGATTAGAGTCTAGTTTTAAGGGTCATATAGAAAATGGAATGACGAAGGTCGAGGAGTTGAGGCTCAAAGGAAGTGGCATTGACCTGACTATCTTTGGGACTATGCCGCTTCTTTGGAAGATTTCAAAGCAAGGGGCTATTGATCTTGATCTGAGGCTTCGAGTTAGCAAAGGGGGTAGGGGGATGTCCAGTTTCCTTAGCGCATTCTTATCACCCGAGAGTGACGGAAGTCTCAAGGGAAAGATCTTAGGGACATTCAGTAATCCAAGATTAGTAAAAGAGACTATAGGAGCTAGGTAATTATCTAGTTTTAGTCCTAAAAAGAGACGGTGCTTGATAGTGTCTGCACAAGTAAAGACATTTATTTTGGTATTCAAGCAATTAGAATTGTATTAGAAAGTTCAAGGATTAATAAACCGAGGTTTACCAACTAAACTGAAAACTGACAGTTCTTCCTAGGAGGT
>CAYMEO010000085.1:0-10941 GCA_964389705.1 uncultured Spirochaetia bacterium | reverse complement strand
AGAGGATAAACGAGACATTGCAGACACAAATATCAGAACGCAAAAGAGCGGAAGAAGAACTTAAAAAGGTCAAGGATGAGCTAGAGGCAAAGATTATGAAAAGAACCGCTAAGCTCTCAATGGTTAATACGCGTCTAAGGCGAGAAATCATAGAGAGGAGACGCATAGAAGAGACTCTTTCTAAATCACGCGATTTTTATCTCAAGTTATTGGATGAATTTCCCGCCATGATATGGAGGTCAGGCGCCGATGCTAAATGCGATTACTTCAACAAGAGCTGGCTTGAGTTCAGGGGAAGAACCTTAGAGGAGGAGATAAAAGACGGCTGGGAGGGGAGAATTCATCCAGATGATCTAGATGATTGCCTAAAAACCTATCTCAATGCATTTAATATGCGCCAAGCCTTCGAGATGGAGTATCGTCTACGCAGGTATGATGGGGAATATCGCTGGGTTGTTGACCTAGGGAGACCCTTTTATAATCTTGAGGGAGAATTCACTGGGTATATAGGGTCATGTTATGACATAACAGATCGTAAGAGAATGGAAGAGGAGAGATTAAAGCTTGATAAACTGGAATCACTGGGAGTTCTTGCAGGTGGCATTGCACACGATTTCAATAACATGCTAAGTGCAATACTCTCTACAATCTCTGTTACAAAAATGGACGAACACTTAGGGATCGAGTCCTATAACAATCTCGTCGAAGTAGAGAGGATATGTATTCAGGCAAAGGGACTTACTCAACAGCTGCTTACATTCTCCAGAGGTGGAATGCCAGTAAAGGCTCTGTGTTCAATTGAACAGATCATAAGGGAATCGGTTTCTTTTGCCCTCAGAGGGTCGAGTGCAAGGTGTAAGATTAGAATAGAAGAAGACCTATGGGACGCAGAGATAGACAGAGGACAGATAGCTCAGGTCATCACCAATCTCCTAATCAACGCAGATCAGGCAATGCCTCAAGGTGGACTGATTATGGTAGTAGCGGATAACGTAATTAGGGGAGCGGTAGATAGTAGAGAGTCAAGGTATGTAAGAATAACAGTAGAGGATCATGGAATTGGAATACCCCAAGAGCACCTTACAAAGATATTTGACCCATACTTTACGACAAAGCAAAAAGGCAGCGGACTAGGGCTTGCTACTGCATACTCAATAATAAAGAACCACGATGGATTTATAGATGTGGAATCAGAGCTCGGCAGAGGTACTAAGGTCCATGTCTATATCCCAGCATCTATAAGGAGAGTAGAAGAACAGAGAAAAGCAACCAGGGAAGCAATGGAAAGAGGGAAAGAAAGGGTGCTCATTATGGATGATGAAGAAATTATAAGGAGATCAGCAGGAAAGGCACTCATGAAAATGGGATATGAGGTGGAATACGCAAAGGATGGAGCAGAAGCAATAGAGATATACACCAGGGCTAAAAAGGAGAATAAATCCTTTGATGTGGTCATAATGGATTTAACTGTTCCAGGGGGGATGGGGGGTAAAGAGGCAATAAAGAGATTAATGGATATAGACCCAAAAGTAAGAGCAATAGTATCAAGTGGGTATTCAAATGATCCGGTGATGTCAGAATACAGGGAGTATGGCTTTAGAGGTGTTGTATCTAAACCCTATAGTATAGAAGACTTAGCTGAGACACTCCGTAAGGTGATCAACGAAGAATAATCTTAATGTGAGTTTGACATAAAAATATAAAGAATAAGTCTCTTATGCGATGATCTATTTATCGGTAAACACACAATTGGTTGATTTACACAGCGACGATAATATATAATTCGGATAGAGTCTGAAAAAAGAGGCAGAGATAGGATATTAATAATATGTATATTTATGCTTTTAACATCGGCACTTGCCTATGGAGAGACCACTAATCCAATTTGTAAGGATAATCCCGACGGCATGGTAAAGGATTACTATACAAATGGAAGATTAAGGGCTAGATGGGAATGCCGTAACGGTCAGCTAAACGGGATAACCAGGTTCTATTATGAAAGTGGAGTGATACAGGCAGAGGCAAACTATGTTGATGGCAAAGCGATGGGAATAAATAAGACATACTATGAAAGCGGCAATATACAATCAGAAACAAACTATAATGATGGTAAAGCTGAGGGAATAAGTAGGACATACTATGAGGACGGGAATATACGTGCGGATGCAAACTATAAGGACGGTAAACTGGGCGGAATAGCCAGAGAATACTATGATTCCGGTGAAGTAAAGTATGTAGATACATACAAGGATGGGGAGCACATTGATAGAAAAGAGTATGATAAAGAAGGCGAGCTTAAATTTGATCAAGACTATTCATATGCAGCAGGAAAACAAGAAACCGTGCTATATAAAAACTCATAGAGTAAAGCCCAATTTAATCAATAAAACCTTCAGCTCCAGATACAGTGCTATTTTCAACGTATTATTCAGGTAGAATTAAATGGTTAGCTTGAGGTGGATTTATGGAAGTTCAGGCCATCTGGAGAAGAAATTACCAGGTTGAAGTCAGAGCAAGACAGTTTAGTGTTGCGATTGATGAAGCTCCTCAATTCCATGGTGATGATACGGGAATGATGCCGACAGAACTCTTTCTCTGCTCCTTGGCTTCATGCTTTTGCCTTGCACTTGTGTTTGTCGCGAGGAAGAAAAGGATTGAAATTAAGGACATGCGTGTGAGTGTAAGGGGTGAGAAAGACATTAAAAATTTCCTTTTCTCAAGGCTTATTGTTGAGGTTGATAGCTCTCTTTTGCCTGAAACCCTGCAAGGTATTATGCCCCTTGCTAAAAGATACTGCTTTGTAAGCAACACAGTTTCGAAATCGTGCCCAATAGAATACACAATAAAGAATGCTTAAAAAAGGAGATAAAGATTGCCAATAAAATTCAAGATCAAAAAAAACTACTTTCAGGATGCACTCCGCCTGATGCGCATATCAAAAAGCCTTAGTGAGATAGAGGGGGTAAAAAAAGCCGTTGCTGTGATGGCAACTGAGAAAGCCAAGTTTGCACTTGAAGGCGCAGGGCTTATGACCCCTGAGATAAAAGACGCCAAAGGAAGCGATTTGGTAATGGTTGTTGAATCCGAGTCTGAAGAAACGGCTAATCAGGCACTCACAAGAATGGAAGAGTTAATCTTATCCGGTGCTTCTCAAACCAAGAAGGCTTCTGCCGATATACTGAATCAGGAGATTCAGGCGATAAATATCGGCCTTGAGAATTTCAAGGAGGCTCTTGAAGCCCAAGGCGTAAAAGTAATCCACGTTAACTGGCAGGTTCCTGCAAAGGGTGATATGAAATTGATAAATATCTTAAAGAAGATGTACTAAAAAATGAGCGTACGCAACCCTGAAAAGCTAAGAGAAGTTCTTTCAGACCCCAGGCGTCTCGCAAGGGCCTTCAGCAGGCACACCTATGGAATGATTGCTTGGGTGGATTTGTTTGGAGGAAAATTAAAATCATTTCGTGACATCGAAACAAAACTCGTCGCATCCCGAATAATTGCTGACAATGCAAGGCACGCAAAGCTCTTTCAGGACAGGGCTAAAGAACTGGGTGAAAAGCCGGAAACCTATAGGCCTCCACAGATTGGGCAGAAGATTTATGACACTCTCGAATCGTATCAGGACCCATTTGATCAATTTGCCTATGCATGGGGATCCCTTATACATTTTTCATCCCTGCTCGACATATATCACAGCGTGTCTGATTCAAAGAGCCAAGTCATAATCGAAGAGGTTCAAAGAGACGTCAAAGAGCACCTAAGACTCCTGAAGGGATATTTTGAATCAAATGCAGACACACCCGAGAAGAAAAAACGTGCCGAAGAGGTAAAGATGGTAGCCGACAGAATCTATACCGATAGAGAAGACGAGGAGATAAAATGGTATGCCTCGTAGAGAAATGCCCGACTTTGAGGAACTGAAAAGTCCGCTCCCAACCTATTCTATAAAAAACTGGTATTATAAACTCTATTCACTCTTCTTAATGACAATCGGTATGACATCAGATGGAATAAAAACTGGTTATACATACGGATTCGATTCGGGAATGATCATGAACTATATATATCAAAATACTCCGCACGGAAAATTTTATATTGGAAAGCTTCTAGATAGGGCATTTCTCAATCAGATTACATGTAAGGCATTCCGGGCAATTAAAGAAATACAGAAAAATGTGATTAAAAATTATATAGAAGAGAGCAATGGAAATCCCAGGTTTATAGTTGATCTAGCTTCGGGAAAAGCCGACTACATATATGATGCCCTTATAGAAACAAATGCTAATGTAAAGGTTCTGCTTCGAGATATTAACGAGACTGTGCTCAAAGAAAGCATGGCTATGGCCAGAGATCTGAACCTAGAGGACAAGGTAAGCTATGAAGTTGGAAATGCACTGGATGTAGAGAGCCTAAAAAGGATTTCCAAGCCGAACCTGGTAGTTGAAGTCGGTCTCTATGGAATCATACACGATGATGAGTTGATACAAAGGCATTTCTTTGAACTTCGGGATATACTTAACCCAGAGGCGATTCTCTTTAACGTCCAGATATATAATCCGCAAATAGAGCTAATCGCGAGGGTACTCAAAAATAGCAACGGTGAGCGATGTGTGTGGCGCCTTCGTCCGGTAGAGGTTGTGGTAAATTGGGCAGAGAAAGCAGGATTCAAAAACCCAAAAGTCACCCTGGACCCCTATGGCATCTATGCGGTGGTTATGATGAGAAACTAATGCGAATTCATCAAGCTATGAGATTCTACTTCGACTCAGGGTGAAAAATAAACAATACAATAAGTCGATTAGATTTTAGGGGAGGCACTAAATTGAAGGGAGAGAGATTTGTTCTGGGATGGGATAGCAATACTGAAGAGCCAACATTTATAAAAAATGCTCTATCAAATAGGATTAGATCGGTTATGGAAAGTCCACATGGGATGTGGAACTACATGACATACCGTGATGCAATAAGGATATTGGGTTGGAATGCGGAGGAGATTTATAAGGAAGGCAGGATTGACTTAGATCCCAAAGTTTGGGCAGATTTCGGGTGGATGACATGCTACGTGGGGCCGCCTAAAAGCGCCGTGAAAGCGATGCGTAAAAAGACAAAGGCATCAAATATCAACCCATACTCCCCAGACCTTATAAATCCACTAAGAGATGCCTGCGCCCAGATAAAACTCGGGCGTGAAAGAAGTAGAGACTTTGAAGTCATAGGAACTGAAGGTGGACAAGCCGGGATTTCATATGTACTTCAGACCTTTATAAACCCCGGAGATGAGGTGATAATTACTGATCCCGGATATTTTCATTTTGAATCTGCAATCCTGATGGCAAGGGGAGTGCCAGTGAGGATCCCCTTAAGTTCTAAAAACGGGTACCGTCTAGACCCAGATGAAGTAAAAGGTTATATTACGCCAAAAACAAAGGTGATAATTGTCTGTGACCCACTTAATCCCTTTGGTACAGTGCAGACAAAAGATGAGTTGATCGCCCTCATTGAGATTGCAAGAAGAGGCGACATTATAATAATTGACGACATTACACACAACACCCAGAGAATTGACCTTAATTCTCAGCACTATCCTATGAGCTCCCTCTGGAGGGAGATAAACACAGACAATGTGATCTCAGTCTTTAGCGTCTCTCACGGATATGGAATGGCCGGGATTCGCATCGGCTTTCTTGCAGGTCACACGGAGATTATGAGGGCATGCCTAATATCAAAAACCTCTTTGACAAGGCTTAATACCAATCTCATCTCCCAATACGGGGCACTGGCAGCCTTAAATGACGAAGAATATATTAAGAGGTCGGAGAAAATAATAAGGCGTAACTACGGTCACATAAGAGAAACGATAAACCGAATCAAGGGTCTGTCCATTCCAGTTGAACCCAAATACGGCTTCTCTATGGTTGTAGACGTCTCCAATACAGGCACAACGGCACAGGAACTGACCGTGGCCCTTTTTAAACATCACATATCTGTATACCCAGGAGACGGATTGGGCAACGTTGGTGCAACTGAATACATCAGGCTCAATATCTCTCGTCCCGACCTCTGGGCATTTAGACACCTCCGAAAGGTGCTTCCCCTCGCAATTGAAGAGGCAAGGTCCGGAATCTACCGCAAGGGAGTTATAGAATTCTTCAGAGAAAAGAAGACAGAGCGGGCAGATAGGATTATCCAGAAGATGAAAGAGATACATCTGGCAGATGAAAGAGATTGATGGCGTTTCTATTGATAGACTTGTTGAGGAATATGGCTCACCCATTTTTACCGTTTCTTCAAAGACACTTAGAAGTAATATCAGTGCATTCAAAGATGGATTCTCCAAAAGGTATCCAAGGGTAGAGATCGCCTATTCATACAAAACCAACCGCCTTTTGGGTGTGCTCAGTATAATCCACAAATATGGACTCTGGGCCGATGTGGCCTCAGGTTTTGAATACAATCTGGCAAGAGCACTTGGTGTTTCTGGAAAATCAATTGTCTTTAATGGTCCTTATAAGAAAAAGGAAGAACTCAAGAAAGCCACTAAAGAAGGGGCTTTAATAAATATAGACCATATTGACGAACTCAAACTCTTGGAAGAGATTGCCCACGAACTTGGAGAGACGATTGAGATAGGAATTAGAATTAATGCGGATGTCGGAATCCATCAGTCATCGGACAGATTCGGTTTTAATCTAGAATCTGGTGAAGCAATCCAAATTGTAGAAATGTGTACTAAGAAGAAGCTGCTTAGAATCTCTGGGCTTCATATTCACCTTACGAGCTATATCATTGAGCCTGACAATAGAGGAGACTTTACCCCTGCCAATCGGATAAGACTTATCTGGCCTAAGGGTTCCGATATGTACAGGGAGGCCTCAAAAAAGATCACAAGGCTTGCAGAAGAGATAAAGGAAAAATTTGGGATAAATATAAAGTATGTGGATATGGGAGGTGGTTTCCCAGGCGTTGATTCCTTGACTCCTTACGTTGAAGCAATAGTTGAACCGATTCTTGACAGGTTCGGGCAGGATTTGCCGATTCTCATCTTAGAGCCAGGGAGAGCAATTATAAGGGATGCTATACACCTCGTCTCAACTGTTGTCGGTGTAAAGGAACTTCCAAATGGAGAAAGAGTAATCATAATTGATGCCGGGATTAATCTTCTCCCTACATCACTCTGGAGATGGCAGGAGATAGAGACGGTATCAAAAACACAAGGCAGTTTAAAGGAGACTACAGTCTATGGGCCACTCTGTCTTCAGACGGATATTATATCAAAAGTAAAGCTCCCGGAACTTAAATCAGGAGATAGGCTCGTCATAAAAAACGTCGGAGCATACAACATTTCTCAATCCAGTTCATTTATATTACCACGCCCTTTGGTTCTAATCATAGAGAACGGAGAAGCAAGGATTCTAAGGAGAAATGAGACAATCGAGGATGTATTCTCATTTGAAAGGGTATAATGTAGGATGTCCTAGCCCACATAGTAGGATTGACGAATATGGATCGCCATCTTGTTTGAATATCCCTATGAGTTCGGTAAAATTCATAAGCTTTAAAATAAATTGGGAGTCCGTATGAGACACAATGCAAAGTTAAACCCGATATTTTGGATTCTTATGTTTCCAGTATTAGCCGCTATTACCTCATGTAGTGTTGGAGACAACACTCCTCCTGCACCTATTGAGGATTTGAGCTTCAATTCTTCAAGTAAACAACTCAGTTGGACTGCAACCGGAGACAACGGACATTCAGGGACAGCAACAATCTACGACCTAAGATTCCTTACAGATACACAGGTGGCAAGCCTTTTGGGATTATCTTCTTTAAATGGCGTTCCGTTCTCTACTATAGAGAAAACTGTACAGGATAATTTCTCAAGTGCTATACACGTAGAGAATCTACCAAAACCAGCTTCAGCCGGGACAACGCAGAGCTTTCTTCTGCCGAGGATTGATACTACGGGAACTGAGAAATTTTTCTTTACCCTTGATGCCCGTGATAAGGTTGGGAATAACTCAGGCCCATCAAATGTTGTTGAGGCCCAGACACCACTGGTTCCTGTGGAATTCCAAAGTAGTGCGGCCGGAAGCTGCTTTGGAGCAGCGGTCAGTAGCGGCGATTTCAACGGTGCTGTAAACAAAAACCTTAACCCATTTAGCCCATCTGCCACACCTTCTGTTACTCCCAGTAACCGAATTCAAGACGTCGTTATCGGTGATCCATGCCTCGGTAGGGTTTACATATTCCTTGGTGGGAACAATTTATCCGGGGTTTTCGACGCCTCAACCGCAGATGTAACTATAATCGGCAATGCCGGCGACCGATTTGGGGCCTCAGTCGCAGGTCTTGGAAATGTTGGGGGCGATACATCGGATGACTTAGCAATAGGGGCTCCGGAATTCAATAATGGAACAGGCGCGGTTTTCATCATATTCGGCAGCGGCAAATGGCAGCACGGCTCACCCGTAACCATAGACCTCACGAGTGGGACTAAACCGAATATCTCAATCACAGGGGAAAACGCCGGAGACAAATTTGGAACCTCCATCGTAAAGTTAGAAGGCGGAAGCTCAATACCAGTGCTTATAGGCGCGCCCGGAGCCGATTCCCAAAGAGGTAGAGCGTATTATATATTCTTGAAGGATATAAACCCAAATACATCCGCTAGCCAAGCTAATGCTATATTCCTTGGAGAATCGGCAGGTGATATGTTCGGTCTTACCCTTGCTAATACAGGCGATTTTAATGGAGATGGTTTCTTTGACTTTGCCATTGGTGCCCCAGGGGCGGGAAAGGTATACATATTCTTTGGACAAAAAAACATCATTGGTCAGGATCTATCAAAGGATAAGTCTGGTGTGGTAACAATAAGCGGCAATCCCACAGACGGGTTTGGCTCTTCCATATCGGGGATCGGATTTACTATCTCAGGGGGAGGAGATAATATAAGAGGCGATATAAATGGGGATAGAAAGCCTGACTTTATTGTTGGTGCACCTGGCTCGAATAATAATACAGGTTCTGTTTTTCTCTACTCCGGGACAGATATAGCCTCTGCTAAGACAAGTGGGATGCCTCCTAATTTTATTACACAATTTACTGGTGCAAATCCCGGAGATAGATTTGGAGCCTCTGTTAGCATCCTTGGCGATATAAATCCACAAATGATCACACGTCGAGAGACAGAGTTTACTATACTTCTATTTAATCCCACGAATGCGGATTTCGCAGTGGGCGCCCCAGGGACATCCGGTGGAACGGGAACCGTTTATCTGTTTTTTGGACGCAATAACCTTCCGAGTACGGTTGGAGCCGCAGGGGCTGATTTAACCCTAAATGGGAATTCCCCTGGAGAGGAATTCGGAACAATAGTAACAGGCACAGGCGACTTTACTAAAGATTTTATAAATGATTTTGCCGCCGCTGGGTCGGGGTTTGTTAGAGAGGAGTTTTAATATTTGGAGGATGGCTCTGAAGGAATCGGATTCGGATACAAAGATAAAAGGGATAAAAAAACGGCTATTTCGCAATGCCTCATGGCTCTTTGGCGGAAAGACCATAGCCGGTATATTTTCTGCTCTGCAGGGTGTGGTTGTGGCGAGAATCCTTGGGGTAAGCGATTTTGGACTCCTAGCTTTAATAATCGCCTATGTAGATGTACTCAACAACTTCTTTGATTTTAGGGTCTGGGAAACCGCAACCAAGTATATAGGCACATTCTGGACAAATGGAGAGAGAGAAAAAACCCTTTCTATGATAAAGCTCTCATATACAGTAGATATATCAAGCGGAATTCTAGCCTTCATTATAGCTGTCATTACGGCAAGGATTGCGAGCGCTCATTTGATTCACTCCCCTCAAGCCCATATGCTTATCTGGATTTATGCCTTCAGTCTTCTTATTGACACCGCAAATCAAACCTCTGATGCCATACTCAGGGTATTCGACAGGTTCAGACGCATTGCCTTTGTCTCTTCATTTAATAATCTCTTTAGACTCATCTTAATCTCTATTGCCCTCTACTTAGGCACGGGTATAAAAGGGGTGCTATTCTCATATGTAGCGTCAAGTTTTGTGGGATTCTCAATTAGGCTCTCGATTATATCAAAAACCCTAGAAGAAAATGGACTTGAGAGATGGTGGAGATCGAATCTGAATCTGATCAGAGATCAATGGAGGGAGATAGCTTGGTTCCTTGGCAATACAAGTCTTACAGGAACCCTAAAGATGGCAAATGACAACCTCCTAGGCGTCCTTGTGCTTGGATACTATTCTGGAAAAGAAGGAGCCGCATATTATAAGATTGCAAAGTCGTTTGTAAGAATAATGATACAACTTATAGACCCACTCTATGAGGCTATATATCCGGAGCTTGTAAGGATGTTTAGCATAGGGGCAACAGGGGATTTCAGAAGGCTCCTGAAGACATCAACAAAAAGCGTAGGCAAGGTTATGATCCCAATTGCCATACTCATCTTCGTATTTTCTGATTATCTAATAGAGCTTATATTTGGAAAGAAATACCTTCCCTCATCAAACACCCTAAGAATAGTAACTACGGCTGTCCTAATCTCGCAACTGATCTTCTGGACAAGCCCAGCATTACTCGCCTTTGGAAAGGCCGGGATTAGGAACTTAGTCAATACTGTATCCACCGCTGTCTATATTGGATTCCTCTTTCTCTTTATACCGAAATATTCATATATCGGAGCAGCCTGGGCTTTCTTATTGGGTAATTCAACAAATTCAGTAATATCTCTGTGGATTATGAAGAATTCATTAAAGAGGGAAAACAAGGATCGTCTAAAGGCTCAGGCCACATAGGCCAAGCACCGCCTCCATTGTTCATCTACCTGATCAACTCACGTTTTTTGAAACATCTTTTATCTTCAATTATCTGTCCATCCCTAAAAGAAACTATCCTCTGAGCATATG
>CAYMEO010000084.1:0-10993 GCA_964389705.1 uncultured Spirochaetia bacterium | reverse complement strand
CTCACACTTCCACACCAAATTGGACTCACCCCTTCAGCCTTCTTTGCCCATCTCTACCATGATGTGTCGTCGAGCACAAGGTAACCACCTGAAGTAACCAGGTGTCGAGCAAATACTTCCCATAGCTGTCTTGACCAGGAAAGTACAGATAGAAGCAGTCGGCCCAAAGTGTCGTGGGACACCCAGGGGCAAAGTGCTGAGAGTGACAAGCAAGTAGTACGAGTATTTCTGTAGATTAGTCCTATCAGGTATGCTTGAATTGCAGGGGTTAGTAAGAGCTGAATGTTTTCCATAACATTAACATTCTAGCCTACTTACTGCCCCTGCGTAATTTCAGAGATCCCGCACTGGGCAATCTGCTGTTCGGCAAGCTGACCAACATCGCGCTGCCGGCCAAGCCGATCGGCGAACTCAAGCTTTACTTCGGGGACGCCAAGCTCAGCAACTTCTGGATCGCGGTGACGTGGAGCGCGTAGGGGCACGGCCATCGCGGAGTGTTATGCCTGACTCTGAGCGGTCGATCGGGGACAGATGCCACCGAACAACAGCATGCAAAGGAGGCTTCACTCGTGTCGAGGTATACATTCGGGACGAAGACTACTCAGTTCCACATCTGCGCCAAATGTGGCGCCGTGCCGGTTGTCACTTCTCGGATTGGCGGTCATCTCTACGCTGTGGTCAGTGTCAACGCATTCGATGGTGTCGAGCCATCGCTTATTGGGCGGGTATCGGCGACATTCGAGAGAGAAAGCGAAGAGGCTTGTCTAGCGCGGCGCAAACGTAATTGGATTGCCAACGTCGAGTATGTTGAAATCGGAAAAAAGGAGGAAGATGCTATGACAGAGATACCGAAATGGCACGTTAAGGGAGACTGGTTTGATGTGTGCAAGTGTAATGTCCCATGCCCCTGTACGTTCGCGCAATTGCCCAGTTATGGTGACTGCGAGGGCATTCTCGCCTACCACATCAGAGAGGGGCACTACGGCGATATTTCACTTGCCGGGTTAAATCTCATTGGGGTAGGAGGGTCCGAGGGGAATATTTGGGATGGAAAAACCAAGGCCAAAATGGGGTTCTTCATTGATGAGAGGGCCGACCAGAGGCAACGCGAAGCACTGCAAATGATATAGGGCGACCAGGCCGGTGGGTTCCCTGCGGTATTTGCCAGGCTTATCGGGGAGATGTGTGGAATCGAGTTTGTACCCATAGAGTTCGAGATTGCGGATGATCTGGCATACTGGAGAGCCGAAATCCCCGGAAGAGTCATTGCCGAGGCTGAGGCATTGAGTGGGCCTATGACTCCGCCCGGAAAGCGGGTGCAAACGATAAACGCGCCCGGTTCCGAGACAGGGCCTGGTACGGTTGCCACGTGGGGTAGGGCTACGGCGAACGAGGTGGATAGCTCTTTGGCTTCAAATGGGAGTGGAGCGGCAGGTCTAGCAAGCATATCCCATTCGACTTGTCAGGTCCGGGGTAAATCTAATAATTCGTGGACATTGGAGATGGAAAACGCAAAGTAAGATGCCGCTTTACCGCTTCTGCCGCTCTTTTATCCATTCCGACAACGGATGAAATCTCCTCAATGGAGGCCTCTCTTATTGCGGATACGGTGCCAAAGTGTTTAAGGAGCATTGCCTTTCGCTTCTCCCCGATTCCGGGGATGGAGTCAAGCTCGGACTCAAGTGCTCTCTTTTCTCTGAGTTTCTTGTGATATGTAATTGCGAACCTGTGCGCCTCGTCGCGCACGCCCATGAGGAAAAGTAACTCTTGAGAGGTCTCGGAAAGTGCAATGGGGTTTTTTCTTCCGGGTATATAAATCCTATCAATCTCTTCCTTTATCTCTCGTTCTGGTATGGTCGAAGTAGTATTTATCCCCGTTTCTCCTATATTGTCTATTGGGCTTTGATGTGTCTGTCTTATCTGAGTCCAGCTGGGATCACGTTCAAAGTACCTATCTTCTCTTCCTTTGGCTATCGAGGCTAGGGCGACTTTTCCTAAGAGACCAAGTTCAGTTAAAACTTGATAGGCTATATTTAGCTGTCCTTTTCCGCCGTCAATCAGAATCATGTCCGGAAGTTCCCAGCCATCTTGTTCAGCCCTTTTAAGCCTTCTTGAGAGCGCTTCATACATCATGCCATAGTCGTTTACACCGAATACGGTTTTTATCCTGAATCTTCTGTATTTCTTTTTTGCGGGCTTGCCGTTCTCAAACCTCACCATTGAGGCTACGGCTAGGTTTCCCTGTATATTTGATATATCAAAACACTCTATGGATTTGGGGATTTGGGTAAGGGAAAGAGCGTCTTTAATCCTTTGGAGTGTGTTGAGTTCTTTCATTCTCTCGACGGATTTTCTCTTGAAACTCTCTTCTGCATTTCTCATACCGATATCAATTAATTTAGATTTGGCTCCGCGTTTTGGGATGGCTATATTCACCCTTTTCCCTGATTTTTCAGAGAGCCATATCTCAAATACCTCTATCCCATCAAAGCGTAGTGGAATCAGGATTTCATTGGGAATAAATCTCCCATCGCTATAGAACTGCCGTAGGAATTCATAGAGGACTTCTTTATCTCCTCCAACCGCGTTGTCAAAAGAATACTCAGCCTTATCAATAATTGTTCCCCCCCTTGAGAATAGGACAACGAATTCCACATTCTTTCCTTCTCTGTAAAATCCTACTATATCCTTATCAGTCAGGCTTGCCGAAATGAGTCTTTTCACATCCAGATTCTTTTCAATGAGCCTAATCTGGTCTCTATAGTGCGCTGCGTCCTCGTATCTCATCTCTTCTGAAGCCCTTTCCATATTCTGTCTAATGAGCTTTATTATCTTCTTTGTTTCTCCTTTGAGGAACATATCTGCCTGTTTAACTACTTCTCTATATCTATTCTCATCGATCTTTCCCGCGCATGGACCTAGGCAGAGTTTCATATAGTAGTTAAGGCAGGGTCTCTGAGAATGGCGCTTAAACTTCTCATCCGTGCAATCGCGCAGGGGGAAGATTCTATGGATCATTCGCTTTGTTTGTCTGAGTGCCTCTCCAGATGCAAATGGACCGAAATACACGGCTCCATCATTTGATATGCGCCTTGTATAAGAGAGCTTGGGGAAATTCTCTCTGGGATCGAGCCTTAAGGAGGCGTAGTTTTTATCGTCTTTTAATAGGATGTTATATTTGGGTTTATTTTTCTTTATTAAAGCGTTCTCTAATATCAGCGCTTCATATTCACTCTGTGTTACGAAGTAATCGAGGTCTGATACCTCTTGTATCAGGTAGGGAATCTGGGGTCTCTGGTCTCTTCTCCCATTTTGGAAATAGGAACGCACCCGATTTCTCAGATTCTTGGCTTTACCGATATAGAGTGCCTTGCCATTTTTATCCTTCATTATATAGACACCCGGGGAGGCAGAGATGGACTTTAATATCTCTAATAAGCTCATACGGATATTTTACATGGTTTATCTGACTCTAAGAATTAGGGTTTATTAACAGGACAATTGAGGGGACAGTTCCAGTATTATAATATGTGTGCTCTCTGTAAACTAAATTAAGAACATGGATATACGATGCTTTTATGGGTGATTAGTATTTAAGACATCAGTAATCCTCATCAATACTTAATCTAGGTTCATAGTCTATATCAAATGCCCTCCTTATAGGATCGGAGTCGAGGACATGGTAGCCGCCTCTTACAAATATATTAAGAATGGCAATAGGTGGACGTATGGCAAGGCTTATCAACTTGAAGGGATGAAATGCATCGGCTGGATCATAGACGGTTATCTCCCTCTCCGCCGGACCTTGAGCAAAAGCAAGTGGGGTTAATAGTGTAAGAATAAGTAGGGCACAGTAGATTATTTTCATTATCTTTGCCTCCTCATATCTCAACACCGGTCAAAGTATAAGCCTTTATGTAGCTATATGTCAAGTCATACCATCCGCTCAGTATTGACTCTCAATTGGTGTCCTTAGAGCAAAAGAGGAGGGGATATTAGGAAACCTCTGTCAAGAAATAGGAATAAATGGTTGTCAGGAGACTAGATAGGTGTGTGCTCCATAAATTAGTCTAAAACCAGCCCTGTTTGTAAAACCAGTATAGCATTCCTATAGGGATTAAAATACATAGTACTAGGGCTATGGCGAAAACGAGATTATTACTAAATGGCATGTGTTGGAAATTCATTCCAAAAAAACCTGTAACAAAACCGAGTGGCAAAAAAATTGTTGCAATAATTGTGAGCCGCTTCATAACCTCATTTAGACGGTTTGATACTGTTGAGAGATAAACATCGAGCATATTCCCGGCCATATCTCGGTATGTATCAATCATATCATGGATTCTAATTAGGTGGTCGTGGACATCACGTATATAGAGATAAGTCTTCTCTTTAATCAGGCCGGACTCATGTCTGTAAATCAGACCGAAGACTTCTCTAAGAGGGGCTATAATCTTTCTTAATCTTACCAAGTCCTGTTTAAACAAAAATAGCTTTTTGAGGGATTCGGGATTTGGAGAAGAGACCATTCTATCTTCAAGCTCGTCAATATCATCCTCAATTTTATCCAGGAGTGGAAAGTATCTGTCTACCAGAGAGTCACTCAGGATGTAAAATATAAAATCACATCCCTTATCGAGTGTCTGAGGCTCATCCTTACATCTCTTGAAACAGCTATCAACAATTTCCATAGGTTTATCGTGGACCGATACTATAAAGCGCGGACCCAAGAAGATATGAAGCTCATCTGTCTCTATCCTTTCATTTTCGAGACGGCAGAGGTGAAGAACAAAGAAGATATAACCATCATATTCTTCGAGTTTGGAGCGCTGATTAAGATTGATGCAATCTTCAAGTGCAAGGGGATGAAAATTAAAGATCTTGCCAAGCCACTCGATTTCTTCTTTAACTTGATCTTGGACATCCAACCAAATATGGAAATTGCCTTGAGACAGCAATAGGGGAACTGAATCCCAGTCGTTTCCTTCTTTAATGATTTTTTCTGACTGATTCCAGGCAATAAATCTTATCGGCATTCGTTGGGTTCTTCCATTTAATTAGAATTGGAGAGCAGCACTATATCTCCTTCTTCTAGTCCGCTTATAACCTCTACATTTTCATTGTCATAAAGCCCGGTAGTTACCTCTCTTTCCTCGTAGAAGCCGTTCTTTTTTACTTTGACGAAAGTGGTTCCATCCAAGTGCCTTACGGCTTTTAGTGGAAGGGCAAGGACATCCCCCTTACTGTGTACAAATATTGTGACATCTACATTAAGTCCCAGATTAAGATTTTGACCTGGGTCTAGTTCAATCTTGACCTCGAGGACCTTAGTATCTACCATCTCGGCAGGATTGTCTGCAATTATCTTTTTCTTTCCCACAACAGGGCTTATCTCTATGATTTTCCCCTTAAATTCCTCTCCGGGATAGGCATCTGCTGTGACGATGGCTGATTGCCCTATTTTAATCTTCCTAATGTCTGTTTCATCTATCTCGGCTCTTACTATGGTTTTACTTACGTCTGCTATGGTTACTATAGGAAGCAGCTTCTCAAGTGTAATGGTTTCCCCGGGATCAAGAAATCTCCTTATAATTTTCCCTGAAAATGGTGCTCTTATATATGTGTTCTCAAGAAGGGCTTGTGCGTATTGAAGGTCAGCTTTCGACCTTTTGATCTGCGAAAGAGCCAAATCGTATTTCGTTTGAGCGCTCTCAAGTTCAGAGCTTGATACGATTCCCCTTCTGAAAAGTGAATCGAACCTGACTAGATTTCGTTTTGCCTCTTTTAACTCTGCTTCCATGCCTAAGAGATTGGCCTTTGCCTGTTCGACCTGTGCTCTTATTTCATCATTCTCAAGGATTGCTATAATGTCACCCTTTTTGACAAAATCTCCCTCCTTAACGTCGACTTCCTTTAATCTCCCAAGGGTCTTGGGAGCCAGGTCAACCTCTTCAAGTGCTTCGACCCTTCCCCTTGCAGCAACAGTCAGATCTATATTTTTCCTCTCAACTCTCACCTCATATGTGGGTGAATTCCGGCCTACAGATATGGCTAGTATCAGGAGAACTACTATGAGTCCAACTATAGATACGACTGCCTTTTTACTCATTTCTGCCAATAGCAATAAGATAGTATATTCAATTTTTCTGTTCATTGTATAGCTTCCGAATGGATTTGTGCCATAGAGTGATCCTTCCGGTTACTTAAAATTTCCTATGCTGCCGATACGAGGAGGGAGAGTGTAAAGAAATGTCTCCACTCATTTACACTGTGTTTCTCTAATCTGATTCCAATGGGCTTTCGACTTGTGGTAAAATTGTGTTAATCTTCTGATACCAGAAAAAGGAATATAGAAAAGATAAATGAAAGTGATCTTTGATCCAAAAGAGCCAATTAAATTTGCTACATCTACGACGATTGGAATTTTTGACGGGGTTCACATTGGGCATAAAAAGATTATAAGCCTCGTACGGAGAGACGCTCACGAGAGAGGGCTTACTTCATGCGTTGTAACCTTCTATCCGCATCCGCAGAAGGTGCTTCGTGGAACTGATATTCCGCTCATAGTCCCTTTGAAAGAGAGATTTAGGCTTCTAGAGAAAGAAGGTGTGGAGGTTAGTGTCTGTTATAATTTCACGAAGGAGTTTGCCGCAATATCGGCTGAGGATTTTGTTAAAGACGTGCTTGTTAAAAAGTTGAACATTAAGAGTATATTCGTTGGTTCCGACTTTTTATTTGGGAGGAGAAGGGAAGGAAATGTAGCACTCCTTGAATCTATGGGAAGGATATATAAATTTGAAACCAGAATAGTTGAGCCTGTCGTGTTAGATGGAGAGGTGGTGAGTAGTACCATTATAAGAAATCTCATTGAAGACGGAATGGTAAAAAAGGCTGCGAGGTTCTTAGGTGATTATTTTTCTATAGAGGGGATAATTAAAGAGGGAGAGAAAAGGGGAAGAAAACTCGGATTTCCTACGGCGAACTTGGATACTCCCTGGGAGATTTTTCCTAGGAGGGGGGTATACATTACATGGGCTTATTTGGAGGGAAAGAAATTTAGAAGCATTACAAATGTAGGACTGCGCCCTACATTTGGGGAAAATCAGCTTCTTATAGAAACCCACATAATTGATTTTAAGGGTGATATCTACGGCGAGACAATGAGAATAGAATTCTTAGATAGGCTAAGAGATGAGAGGCGTTTTGAGAGTGTCAACGCGCTCATTGCACAGATCTCAAAGGATGTAGAGCGGGCCAAAGAGATTTTTGAGGAGACGCCTTGAACATAAAAGGGAACACCAGGGTTTATGCAATATTTGGCCATCCCGTAAGCCATAGTCTCTCTCCCCGGATGTACAACGCCGCCTTTGAGGCGCTCCATCTTGATTGTGTGTATGTTCCTTTTGATGTTCAGCCCAAGGATTTTGAGACTGCTGCACGCGCTATAAGGGCAATGGGGATTTCGGGGGTGAACATCACCATTCCACACAAAGAGAGTATAATATTTTTCCTTGACGAAATCTCTCCTGAGGCGAGTCTCACGGGCGCCGTAAATACGGTGAAAAACGATGATGGAAAACTCACCGGTTATAACACGGATGTAGGTGGTTTTCTTCGGTCAATAAGAGAGGACTTGGGATTTCATCCAAGGGGTTCGACCGTTACAGTAATTGGAGCGGGAGGGGCGGCGCGTGCAGTGCTTTCAGCCCTCTGTATGAATGAGGCATCCGAAATTTACATAATAAATAGGACATTTGATAAGGCAAAAAAGTTAGCTGCTGAATTTAAAAGGAACTTTAAAGATACTCAGATCTATGCTCTCTCTCTCGATGATAAAGAGGGAGTAGAGGAATCCCTAAATTCGGCTAACCTTCTTGTAAATGCAACTTCAGTGGGTATGAGAGAGGAAGACTCAATTGAGATTCCTCTAGAGCTTCTTTCGCCAAGAGCGGTGGTCTATGACCTGGTTTACGACCCCCGAGAAACAAGCCTTATTAAAAGAGTAAGGGAGATGGGGCGGAGGGCTTCAGGCGGGCTTAGTATGCTTCTCTATCAGGGGGTAGAGAGCTTCAGTATATGGACTGGTACGGAGGCTCCGATCGAGGTTATGAGAAGGGCAATCTGGTCATGAAGGCAGAGGGGATTGAAAACCAAACCCCACATTTATATAGGAATAGGACGCCAACACTTGACAATCCAATTTTAATATTTTAGGGTGTTTGGTGAACCATAGAGGGATTTGTAAGTGCCGGCAATGGTATTAGAAAGTGACGAGAATACTGATAGTGTCCCAAGGGATTCAAAAAGCAGATAGAAAAAGGAGGGGTTCTGTAAAGAAAAGGGATTCTTACGAAGAACTAAAGAAAAAGAATTATATTTGGATTGGAAGTTGCTTTACAAGAACGGACAAAAGAGTTTAAGAGAAGGCGTGCTTTTAATTTTTGTTATAATTGCCCGGGAGGGGAACAATAACTTGAGATTTTATCTTCTGGCTTCTTTTTTTCTCATTCGCTCTTTAATAAAACTAGGTATAGATTTTGCAAACACATTCTTCAATGGGCTATTCTGTCTCTGAGTCAGTAGTTAAAGAGATAAAGGAGAGGTTTAGTATTGTAAGCCTCATAGAAGCCTACGTGTCTCTTAAGAAATCGGGAAGGAACTATGTTGGGCTTTGCCCATTTCACAATGAGAAGACACCGTCTTTTTATGTAAGCGATGAAAAGGGAATATTCCACTGCTTTGGCTGCGGGGTGGGAGGAGATATTTTCGGGTTTATGATGCGGTATAATAACCTTACATTCGCTGAGGCAGTGAGAGAGCTTGCGCGCCGGGCGGGCCTCAAAATTGAGAATGGCTCTTTGACCGCCAGAAGAAGGCCTAGGAGAGATGTCCTTTTTAAACTCAACCTGTTTGCCTCAAGGTTTTATTACTCTATGCTGTTTGAGAGCCCTGAGGGCAGAGTGGCAAGGGAGTATCTGAGGAAAAGGGGAATTCCTTTGGAAACAGCAAAGGAGTTTAAACTAGGATATGCCCCTGGTAGATGGGATGCGCTGGTGGGATTTCTGATCAAAAAGAAGGCTCCGCTCAAGATAGCGGAAGAACTCGGGCTTATAATCAAGAGAAGGAGTAGGGATGGGTACTACGACAGATTTCGAGAGCGGATAATGTTTCCGATAATGGACGTTGACGGTAGGGTGATTGGGTTTGGGGGAAGAGCCCTAACCCAGGAGGAGCCTAAGTACATAAACTCGCCTGAGTCGGAGATTTACCATAAAAGGAGTACACTCTATGGACTGGATAGGGCGAAGGATTCTATAAGAAAAAGTGGTCAGGTGATAATGGTCGAAGGGTATATGGATCTTCTCTCCCTTTATTCTGCCGGAATAAAGAATGTTGTTGCTACATTGGGCACTTCCATTACGCGTAATCAGGTGGTTCTCCTTCGGCGCTATACGGATAGAATAACAGTTGTTCTTGATGGAGATAGAGCGGGAGAAAAGGCCTCTCTCAGAGGTCTTCTTGAGGTTTTCCTTGAGGAAGGTCTATTGCCGCTTATGGTTCTTCTTCCCGATGGGGATGATCCAGATTCATTCATTTCAAAAGGACGCACTGAAGAATTTTTAAGATTAATTGAGGGTGCTGGTTCATGGCTAGAATTTTTTATAGAGACGGTTGTAAGGGATTTTGGGATGGGAAAGATAAGTAGAGCCAAAGCGGCTCAAATGGCAATTGAGATCATTGCAAAGATTAAAAACGATATTGAGAGAAGTCATTATATAAAGAAATTAGCTGAGAAATTTGTTATGCGGGAAAGTGATTTCTTATCCCTGGTTAGCCGTAAAGAAGCTGAGTTAGACCTTAAAAAGACAAGAGTACAGACACACTTAGAACTTAAAAAAACGCCTGATGCTCAAGAAAGGCTCATTCTAAAAATACTTCTTAGATTTCCAAAGTACTCCTGTTACTTGAGAGAGGAAAACGTAATTCAGTTCATTGACGACGTTGAGATTAAGGCTATTTTGGAGGAGGTTATTTTAAACGGTCAATCTGATTTATCGTCTCTTCTTTTGAAGTTTAATGACCTATCTACTCACGATGTTATATCTAGTGCCATCTTCTTATCCGATGATATCCCGGATGAGAGTACTGGATGGAGAATGCTCAAAGACTGTATTCGTAAATTAAAGCTAAAGAGAATAGAAGACAAACTCAGAATTCTAAGATTAGAAATAGATAGAGCTAGAAGTGAAAAGAACGCGGGTCTTGAAGAAACACTCATCCGAGAATATAGAGATTTGATAGAATGGGAGAAAAACATAAAGGGAGAGGCACATGAAGACTAAGAAGAAAAGGGTAGAGGACGAGTTTGAAAGGGACGGTGAAGATGGCCTTTCGGAGTTCTTATTTGAGGATTCTTTGGAGGGAGGCGAGGAATTTTTAGATAAAATCTACGGGGACTACAATGACGATAAGGTGGAAGAAACACAGTCTCTCACTAGAGAAATCTATACGGGTGTGGATAGAGAAATCGCAAGCGAGTACGATCTAATAAGGTTCTATCTCCATGAAATAGCTGGGCATTCTCTACTTACAAGGGATGAAGAGGTGCGTATAGCAAAGGAGATTGAGAGTGGAAAACGGATCATAGCAAGGGCAATACTCAGTTCTTCGTTAATGCTCCAGGAAGTGATTAATCTGGGCGAGAAATTAAGAAAAGGAATGCTCAGCGTAAGGGATATAACGAATTCAGTTGATGATGAATCAGATGATTTGGGAGAAGAAGAGATTATTCTCAGAGTGAAACGGGCTATAGACACAATTAAAAAAATCCATTCAGAAAATAAGAAAATATGGAAGAAAATTTCCCTGACACCTAAAGACAATAGGGAATCGCTGAGACAAAAGATAAAAAGGAACAACGAAAGGATAGTGTCTTATTTAGAGGAGATAAATCTCAATAAGCGTCAGATGGATAGAATTCTCTCGATTACGA
>CAYMEO010000083.1:0-11602 GCA_964389705.1 uncultured Spirochaetia bacterium | reverse complement strand
AGACTCATCGGGATTAGAGTACTCATCCAAATGACTGTTTCTCCTGGTTATACTCAACTAACCAATTGAATCGGTATAAGAGAGCATCTATATTAATTAGAAACCTATTGTAATGGAGATTATGAGGAAATCATAGGTGCGGATTGCGTATATAGCAAGCCCCAAATTATTCTCACGTGGAGCAAGTCCAATCGAGGTAATTCGCATGGCCGAGGCTATGGGAAAGCTCGGACATGAGGTTGAACTTATCGTTCCCTACAACGGGAAAGGAGACAGTATTTATGAATACTATGGAGTAAGTAGAGTCTTTAAATTGAAATCTATTCCTTCCGCCCCAGGGGTTTCTATGAGGCATACTCTGCACGGATTTCAAAGCGCCATATACACAGGATTGATAAGAGAGAAATTTGACATCGCATTTTCAAGAAACATATTCTATGCCTTTCTTTCAACCAGATTCCTAAAAGTCCCCACAATTTATGATGCACATCACCCTATTGCAAACACAGCAGCACGTATAGTATTTAGTCTCTTTAGAGAATCAGAATTTCTCCTCAAGCTCGTTGCAATCTCTAAAGGGATTGGAGATATATACCTTAAGCTCGGACTTTCAAAACAGAAGCTTACCATTGCACCTAATGGAGTTGACATAGAAAGATTTAATCAAAAATTAACCGCCACAGAGGCGAGAAATAAGCTCGGTCTTCCTCAAGAAAGAAAGATCATCTCCCACATAGGGAATATATATCCCGGAAGGGGAATAGAGCTTCTAATAGAGGCTGCACTGGAATTCAAAAACTCGCTCTTCCTCATTGTGGGTGGGGAGGATAGAGATATTGAGCGTTATAAAAATCAGGCTAAAAAAATAGGAGTAGACAACGTCATCTTTACGGGATTTGTACCGCCCAGTATCATTTCCCTTTATTTTTTCTCTACAGATCTCCTCATACTGCCTTATACATCGAAGATGACCTCTAAGTTCAAACGCATAGAGACGGATTTTGCCTCTTTACTTAAACTCCCAGAATATATGGCGTCAGGGCGTCCGATTATTTCAACACAAATCCCGGCAGTTTCTGAATTTCTAAGAGATGGAGAGAATGCCATTATAATTGACCCAGACAGCACTTCGGCAATTATATGGGGTATAAAGAAGGCCTTGTCTAATAAGAATCTGTGTGAGAAAATCGCTAAACAAGCAGCCATTGATGCAAAGAAATACACTCTTGAAGAAAGAGCAAAAAAAATACTCGATGATGTCCAAATTTAAAAGATTTAAAAACTACTCTCTATGAGCCCCGTGGACTCAGAGGAACTAATATATTAGTTTGGACAATGAAAGTCGTATACATAGCAAACTCCCAAATTCCTTCTCAATCAGCAAATAGTATACAAGTGGTAAAGATGTGTGAGGCAATTGCCAAACTCGGACACGAAGTCTCTCTTTTTATACGCAACAAAAAAGAAGATTATAGAGATGATATATTCAGATTCTACGGCTTAGAAAATATATTTGAAATAAAAAGAACCCCGTTTAAGGGAAAACCACTCCATGCTATGCTCTCTTTAATCTATACTAAACTCAAGACAGCGGAGTTATGTTATACAAGAAGTGCCTATGCGTCATATCTTACATCGAGGCTCGGCATACCGACTATTCTTGAAGTCCACCGCCCATTTTCCTCTAGATTCGGAAAACTAATTGCCCCATCGCTTCTCAATTCTCATTATCTAAAGATAGTATCCATATCAAACTCACTCACGGAGTTTTACATAGAGCACTATGGGATAAAATCAAGGGAGAAAATAATCACAAAACACGATGGAGTAGATTTAAATATGTTTCCCTCAATCCTAAAAAAGGAGGAGGCACGGAGAAAACTAAATCTCCCACAGGATAAGAGGATAATATGCTACTGCGGTCATCTCTATAGAGGAAGAGGAATCGAGTTTTTACTTTCAATCTCCGGAAAGCTTTCAGATAATCTGCTCATACTCATCGTTGGAGGCACAAATAGGGATCTAGAAAGGTGTAAGAATATCGCATTCCAGATGAATTCAACAAATGTATACTTTGCTGGATTCGTCCCCATAAGTATTGTCCCCGAATACCTGTCAGCATCCGATGTTTTGATAATACCCTATACAAACAGAGTCGAAGACAATACGGGATGCATAATAAGCGATTTTATGAGTCCGCTTAAGATGTTCGAATACATGGCTTCGGGAAGGCCTATTGTAGCATCAAACCTGGGCGTCATAAGGGAGATACTCAAAGACAAGGAAACTGCGCTTTTATTTAAACCGGAAGATGAAAAGGATTTTATAGATGCGATAAAATCTGCATTGGAAGATAAAGAATTGGCTCAAAGGATTGCAAGGAATGCACAAGATGAGGCCAAAAAATACACGTGGTCTGAGAGAGCTAAGTCAATTCTCTCTTTCTCATCGGAGTTGTAATCGGTATTAACCACCAAGATAAGCCCTCTTTACCCGCTCATCGAAGATCAGTTGCTTACCATCTCCCTCAAGAACTATTTTCCCCGTCTCTAAAACGTATGCGTAGTCGGCCATCTCAAGGGCGGCTCTTGCATTCTGTTCAATTAGGAGAATAGTCGTACCACTATTATGAATCTCGTGGATTTTATCAAATAGTGCTCCGGTGATCTTAGGAGAGAGCCCAAGGGATGGCTCATCTAACATAAGGAGCTTTGGCCTCCCCATTAGAGCACGCCCTAGGGCGAGCATCTGTTGTTCGCCGCCAGAAAGGGTACCGCCGAGTTGAGTTAATCTCTCTTTGAGGCGGGGAAAAAGAGAAAATACATAATTCGAGCCCTCATCAAACTCATCTGGTGAATTTAGAGCAAAACTACCCATTATCAGATTTTCTCTGACTGTGAGATTTGGAAATATCTTTCTCCCCTCGGGCACCATGATTATTCCCATCTTTGCTATTTCATATGCAGGTCTTCTGGATATACTCTTTTCTTCAAAGAAAATGTGTCCGCTTTTAGGGTGAATAAGTCCCGAGATTACACGAAGGGTCGTTGTCTTTCCCGCGCCATTTGCTCCTATGAGGGTTACAATCTTTCCCGATGGCACACTAAATGATATTCCCTTTAATGCGTGGATGCCCCCGTAGAAAACATTTAAGCCTTCAACTCTAAGCAATTTCGATTGCTCCATAAAACTGTAATCAGTTTCAACCCCAATTTTAAACTCTAATTGCCAGATTCCAATGTCGTTTCTCCAAGATAAGCCTCAATTACCCTTGTATTACTTCGTATATCCTCAGGACACCCCTCTGCAATCCTCTCTCCATAATCGAGCACGGTGATTTTATCACATATTCCCATAACCACATGCATATCATGTTCAATGAGTAGTATGGTTAAATCAAATTCGTCTCTGATGCTTTTAATGAAATCCATGAGCTCATCCTTCTCGCTCGGATTCATACCGGCAGCAGGCTCATCGAGGAGAAGAAGCTTAGGACAAGTAGCAATAGCACGGGCAATCTCTAGTCTTCTCTGAAGTCCATAAGGAAGAGATAGGGCTTTTTCATTTGAAAGATGTAAAAGCCCAGTCTTCTCTAAAAGCGCAA
Source organism: uncultured Spirochaetia bacterium (assembly GCA_964389705.1). Taxonomy (GTDB): domain Bacteria; phylum Desulfobacterota_D; class UBA1144; order Nemesobacterales; family CSP1-2; genus PSLL01. The sequence continues at coordinate 7,998 of CAYMEO010000083.1, read as the reverse complement.
GGGCATTATTGTATATTTCTCTTTCTCTACTCTTGTATCCAGGTAGGCGTAGCACCGCCTGCCAAAACAAGGATGGATTAAACCTTAAATGAAAGCCAATCATTACGTTTTCTAGGACGCTAAGGTCTCTAAAGAGCTTTATATTTTGGAATGTCCTTGCAATTCCAAGAGATGTAATCTTGTGGGGGGCAAGCTTTGTAACCTCTTTTTGAAGAAAATATATACTTCCGGCTACGGGCTTTACAAATCCAGATATTGCATTAAATACCGTAGTTTTTCCCGCACCATTTGGGCCTATTATCCCTCTTATTGCCCCAGACTCGACCTCCATACTAAAACCGGATACAGCCCTGAGGGCATGGAAATGAACCGTCAGATTTTCAATCCTGAGTATGTTTCTCAAGTTTTTTACCTATGTGTCTTTTAATCATGAAATACGCGCAAAGCTATTATAATCTACCTCTCATCACCAAGTATAGAGGCATCGCTTTTCCGATCTATATTAACTGCAAATGGCCTACTTCGCTCACCGAAATAAACGCTTACATGTGGGAATGGAATCTCAATCCCTTTCTGGTCAAACGTATTCTTAATCCTCCTCCTTAATTCCCGTCCTACATCCCACTGCTTAAGGGGTTGTGTCTTTATCATACACTTGATTATAACCTCAGAACTGCCAAAATTATCAACCCCTAGTATCTCAAGAGGCTCCAATATAGCGGGGCGGAATCTCTCGTCTTTATATAGTTCTTCCCCTATCTCTTTTAGCACCTGCATAACCTCATCCACATTCTCTTTATATGCCACACCGACATCAATCACATATCGTGACCAGCCCCTAGTCTTATTCGATAGCGTATTTATAGTACCGTTTGGAAAGACATGTACGGTTCCCTCAAGGTCCCTAAGTACAATTGTTCTAAGGTTAATCTCCTCTACAAGCCCTCCCGTTCCATTGATAACAGCAACATCCCCGACTCGAACCTGATTCTCCATAATTATAAAGAAACCGCTTATAACATCCCTTACAAGATTCTGGGCACCAAATCCAATAGCAAGCCCTATTATACCTGCGCCGGTGATAAGCGGCGTAATATCCATTCCAATCTCTCTCAGTATCATCATGATGGCTAATACAGAGACGGTTACGAAAGCCGCCTTATTCAGTATATTGCCAAGCGTCCTTACCCTCTTCTGTGTTTCCAGGTTAGCGAATAAGTCCCCGGTATCTTTCACAATGAGTTTTTCCACTCTTCTGATTAGAACAGAGATTAGCCTCAATATTACATAAGCACCTATGATTATCACAACAATCCGAATGCCAGAAGTCCTAAGCCATTCAATAAGATTATCAATATAATTCGGATTAAATATTCTAGACATTAGAGCCGCCTCCTTAAATTATTTGAAAATAAAATTCTATTCTACTTTAAATCATGTCTCTACAAATTTTGACTCTGTATTCTCCCTTATGTAAAATCCCCCTAATGGGGAAAATCAGGATTCTTCCCGAAAATATCATCTCTAAAATTGCAGCAGGAGAGATTATAGAGAGACCAGCCTCTGTTGTGAAGGAACTCGTTGAAAATTCTCTAGATGCCCAAAGTACATATATACAGATAGAGTTAAGGGCAGGCGGTAAAAAATTCATAAGCGTCTTAGATAACGGTGAAGGGATGACAAAAGACGACGCACTCCTCTCCCTTGAGCGCCATGCCACGAGCAAAATCAGGATGGTAGAAGATCTCTTTTCCATAAAAACGCTCGGATTTCGTGGAGAGGCGCTTCCTAGTATTGCAGGGGTCTCTAGGCTGAGACTCACAACAAAAACAAAAGATACGCTCTCAGGCACGAGGATTTCTATTGAGGGCGGAATCATGAAAAGCGTAGAGGAAATCGGTTGTCCTCCCGGCACAACGGTTGAGGTAAGAGACCTCTTCTACAATACGCCGCCGAGACTTAAATTCATGAAAACCACAGAAACAGAACTTTCAAACATCCTAGACATTATTCAAAGAGAGGCTCTTGTCCGGCCAGATGTAGGGTTTGAAGTCACACATGAGGGGAAAACACTGCTTCACCTCATACAAAGAAAAACATTGGTAGAAAGGCTACCCGAGGTTTTTCCCAATACAAAGCTATTTGAGATAAAATCGGAATCCGAAGGGATTCAAGTACACGGCTTTGTGAGTGGTCCCGAAGATACGAGAACCACAACGCAAAAGCTATTCATATATGTAAATCGGCGCTCTGTAAAGGACAAATTTCTTATAAGAATGCTCATTGACTCCTATGGAAGAATGATAGAGAAAGGAAGGTTCCCGCAAGGAATTCTCCTTATAGAGATCCCGGCCGAAGAGGTTGATGTGAACGTCCATCCTACGAAGAACGAGGTCAGGTTTAGAAGAGCCGGAGTTGTAGGGGAATTAATAAAAGTCGCGATGTCAGATATGTTAAACCATGCTCCCTGGATAAATGGCTACCGTGCAAGAGTTGAAAACGCGGTTCAGGGATTTTTTGAAAAAGGCAGGGTTTCTGAGAAGACTTACACAAGCAAAGATGGGTTTTTTGAAGCTCGTCAAAACGCCCGGATACCGACTTTCCACTCGTATGACGAGATCCCCCAAGGAAAAGAGATAGTCTTAAAAACTCCAGATGCACAAGCAATACAAGTAAATAATACAAAACCATCTCACCTACCTGTAATCCAAGATTCGCAGTATACACTACACCCTGCACCCATTAAGCACACGGGATTTTTCTCTACGCTGAATGTAATCGGGCAACTGGGAAAACTCTACATAATATGCGCATCGGAAAGTGGAATGATTCTTATTGACCAGCATGCGGCACATGAAAGAATCAACTATGAAAGGTTAAAGAACGCCTATCTAAAAAGAGAATTTGAAATCCAGGAGCTCCTCTTTCCACTTCCAATTGAGCTATCTTCTGATGAGACACAAATCCTAGAGGAGCACAAGGAAGAAATAGAATCACTGGGAATAAAAATTGAAGGGTTTGGGAAAGACTCTTTTCTTATAAGGTCAGTTCCCGCACTTCTTAAAAATAGTGATATAGAGAAGCTTTTAAAAGAAATGGTCGGAGAGATTACAACACTGGGAAAAGAAGAGAGCCTAACCAAGCACATAGATCAAATAATCGCGACTATGGCATGCCACATTTCGGTTCGCGCAAGCCAGGAGCTAAATCATGAGAAGATGAGAGCCCTTCTGCAGGAACTCGACTGCACCGAATTTCCACATGCCTGCCCACACGGAAGACCTGTATCAAGGGAACTCACTTTCGAAGAGCTTGATAAGATGTTTAAGAGATCCTAAGGTTTAATATTTATAAAAGATTTCAAATCGAGCTTACCATCTATTACTATCAGCCGCAAATAATAACGAATTCATAGAGAGAATCTAAAAATTTTCTTTCTGCCCATATAAACACTTGGCTAAGCTAGTATGATATAATCGATAATCGAATACAGGATTACTTGATTTATCTCATTGTCTCAGCCATAATTTCAAATAAATGCAGATTAAATGCCCTAGATGCGGGAAGCTAGTCAACTGGGAAGGAAACAAGTGGAAGCCATTTTGTTCAGAAAGATGTAAACTAATAGACCTAGGCGCTTGGGCAGGAGAGGAGTACAGAATCCCCGAAGAGCCCATATCAGAGGAGAATCAAAAGCAGATAAATGGCAGAAATGGAAATGAATAACAGTGATGTTTATGAACCGCGTGCATATTTAAGGAGGCATAGATAAATGGCAGTTACCGATACGAGTCGTTTTTACAAGGGGCTAAAGATCGAATTCGAGGGAGAAATATGGGAGGTTCTTGAATACCACCACTCAAAGATTGCACAGCGAAGCCCAGTGGTAAAAACTAAGCTCAGGAACATCATCACTGGTTCCGTTCAAGAGAGGAATTTCCGCTCAGGTGAAACATTTAACCTTCCTGATGTTGAAAGAAAGAAGATGCAGTTTCTTTACAAGGACGAAATTGGATACCACTTCATGGATTCCGAGACCTATGAGCAATACGGCTTTAATGAAAATCAGGTTGGAGAGGCCGCGAGATTTCTCAAAGAGCAGGAGGAGGTAACCATTCTTTTTTACAAAGGCAAAACGATAGGTGTCGAACTTCCCATAACTGTAGAGCTTGAGGTAATTGACACTGAACCCGGAGTAAGAGGAGATACCGTCACTGGCGGAAGTAAACCCGCAAAGCTTGAGACCGGGGCAACAATCTCTGTACCACTTTTTATTGAGACCGGAGATAGAATAAAGGTCGATACAAGAACAGGAACCTATATAGAAAGGATAAAGAAGAAATAGCCCTATACATTGGAAGTATGCTATACTCTAACTTCCACCCAATTCGGTATTCCAATCAACGGTTTCCTCAGCGTGGAGTTTATCCATAGGGAAATTAATAGGGAATGCAAAATTGGGAAATGGCTGCCAGATGCCGCTATCTATTATCCTTGCCCCGGCGCTCTTAAACACCCTGAGGAGAACTAGAACAAAGTCATTTGAGCTAATATCAGCCTGTCCGAAAAGCATTCCATTGGGCATTTTGCCCCAATTAACAAATTGCCTCAGTTCGTTCGCATGAATCCTTAGGAACTCATTAATGACATCTTCAAACTCTCTTAAAAGCTCTTCTTTTTTCGTCATATCGATCTCCTCTCTAATTTTGATCAGAGTATATCGTCATTTATACAAATGCAAGTGTAAAACCACATGTATATATCGAAGTACACTCTTATCGGGAAAGATATTTAAATCGGAAAGAAAATATTATAGAATAGAACCATGGCAAAAAAATTTTTTTTATTGATGATTGTAGCTCCTTTCTGCCTTACCTTCTTGAATAATACCAAGAGTGCTAAATGTGATGAAACAACCTTATTATCACTTACCAGTACGACATTTAGGAACGGTGAAAAAATACCTAGAAAATACACATGTGACGGCGAAGACACATCGCCTCCGATTTCCTGGAGCGGAGCCCCAAATGGAACGAAGAGTTATGCAATCATATTAGAAGACCCGGACGCCCCGGGAGGAACATTTACACACTGGGTTCTCTACGACCTTCCCGCAAATGTAACAGCCCTTCCCGAAGGGGCAGGAAAAAAAAGAAACCACAATGAAGGCTCAAAACAAGGTGTAAACGACTTTGGACGGATCGGATACAGCGGGCCGTGTCCGCCCGGGGGGACACACAGATATATATTCAGGCTCTATGCCCTTGACGTTAAGGATCTGAACCTGAAAGAAAAGGCCACAAAAGAAGAGGTCCTAAAGGCCGCTAAGGGTCATGTGATTTCCGAAACAGAGCTTGTTGGGACATATAGTAGATAGAATGGAAGATAAATCAAGGGGGAAAAAAAGACCCGCGCTTGCATTCATACTCTCAGCGATATTCCCTGGGTTAGGACAAATCTACAATAACCAAATACCCAAAGGGATAGCTCTTATAGTACTAAATGTGGCTATTAATCTTTTACTGGTCAAACCTATTGAAAAGCTAACCGCACTTAGGGGTTCAATACCAGATAATTCGACTCTTTTTATCCTAATCGCATACACAATAGCCGGGTTGGTATTATGGATATACGCTATGATAGATGCTAAAAGAACCGCACAGAAGATAAACGAATCAGAGGTTACATAGAAGCCTCAATTAATGAGCTCATCAGGCCTGACAAATTCAAACCCCGAATCAGAAAGGGACTCTATTACACCGGGAAGGGCCATAACCATCTCCATACGTTCTGCCTTCTCTCTTATCTCATCGCCATCGTGAAGTACGATAATAGAGCCGCTTTTTACGGACTTTTTCACCCTCTTTATAATCTTCTCTGCAGTCGTGCTTCTTTTCCAATCATATGCCACAACATCAAAGGGAATGATTTTGAATCCGAGACCCTTTAGCCTTTTTAGGAAAAACGGGCTTGCCAGACCATGCGGAGGCCTAAAAAATCTAATATCTTTTCCGAGAATGTCAGTAAGTATTTCCTGAGTCCTTAGGGTCTCACCAAAGGCAAGCCCGCTAAGAGTCAGGAAAAGTGAATGAGAAAAGGTATGGTTCCCCACTATATGACCCTCTTTGTCTATCTGCCTTACAAGGTGTGGATATCTTAGGGCATTAGCACCACAGACAAAAAAGGCAGACTTTACCCCATAGTACCTTAGGGTCTCTAAAACTCTTGGGGTTATTTCTGGATTCGGACCGTCGTCAAAACTGAGGGCAACCTTTTTAGGCTTCGTAATCAAAGGATTTATACTCTTCACCGCTCGATGACCTCGGGAGTTTTCTAATTTTCAGCTTTTCAATTAAGTCTTTCCCCTTTATGGATATGGCCTTTTCAAGCACCACTGCTCTTTCCTTAATCGGCTTTACCCTTGCTTCGACCTTCGGATTCTTAAAAGGAAAGATTATAACAAAAAGCGATAGACAAAGGGCAAACCACAATAGCCAATATCTATCAGAGATAAACTTCTCCTCTCTAATCGGACGGAGCTTTGCGAACTTCTCAGGCCTTTTGAAAAATATCCTGGCCAAACCGTTTGGAAAATACTGAACCATAGCAATGAAAAGTCCCTTTCCATAACGCCGTCCTGAGGTCTCAACGCGAAATCCCATGTCAAGCTTAACCTTGCCAACACTCCTGAGACGCTGAGATAGATCGGCATCTTCACTGAGTTTGAGTTTTGTATTAAATCCTCCTATCTTAAGAAAAGCCTCTTTTCTCACTGCTAGATTAGCCCCAGAAAGCGTCCATCCGCCTGAGAAAATACGATCAAATATCCAAGGAATAAAAATCAAATAGCGCACGGCAAACCTGGCTAAGAATGGACCATTGTAGAGAGAATGAAATCCTCCAAAAGCCACAAGCCCAGGATCACTGTTGAATTCTCTTAAAATCTTAGAAAGCCAGTTTGGAGGCACTATCGTATCGGCATCCGTAGTGGCGATAATAGGGGCCTTTGCAGCCATAAATCCAGCCTGTCGGCTATAACCCACCCCCTCTTTGGGTTCAAAGACTACCTTTGCCCCAAAACGCTCGGCTATTTGCCCGGTCTGATCCTGAGAGTTGTTGTCAACGACAATCAGCTCAAAATCTTTAAAATCTTGATTCATCAGGCTCTTGAGTGTCCTTTCTATGAACTTCTCTTCATTGAAAGCTGGAATAACAACAGATATTAGGGGGTTCTCAGGATTTTTATGAAACGCCCCTACACCATTTATCATTGCCTTCTCTAATTTGGAGAGTTTGATTATATCCCTCCTTTTCCTCCTAAGTAGGAGACGAAACCTCTCAAGAGAGAAATATCCAACAAATCCTCCGAGCGTCCAGAACAGCGGATCCATGATTCCGTCGTGTATTATCTGTGGCCGATTTATGCTATGGTGACGATAATGCTCAGAAAAATCGCATATCTCTTTCATACACCCTATGGCGAGCGCAGCAGTCCACGTATCAAATGCATATCCGACTATCGTTCCGAGTAGAAAATGCACGCCCTCGTCATTCGAGTTTATTTTCTTCTCCGTAACTATCCTCTCTTCTTCCGAAGAGAACCCGAGGGATTTATAGACCTCAAGATTATCAAACAGACTCGTTCTAAGGGCTAAAAAAACCAAAATTAAAATTAATGCAGATATGAAAAGCTCATTTTTTAATATCTGTCCTCTCCTCTCAGCCACTACATTAATTAATTTCCTAGGAATATATACCTTTCCTCCAAACACATCGTCTCTTATCAGAAACACCGTTATAAGAAGGAGCAATACAAATAATAATCCTAATATACTCATGTGCTTATTATACAATTAAATATACCTCTTTATCAAGAAAATTTTTAACCTAAAATTGCCACATAGGCTAGGTCCCTTTTCCATGTGAAAAAGGGTTTGATGCCACTTTGTAATTAGCCATTATTGTGAGATAATAATCACTCCACAGAAGGCTCATACA
>CAYMEO010000082.1:0-11649 GCA_964389705.1 uncultured Spirochaetia bacterium | reverse complement strand
TGAGTATCACAGGGGATATAAGTTTTCCACATATGCTACGTGGTGGATAAGACAGACAATAATCAGGGCACTTGCAAATCAGTCTAGAATAATAAGGATTCCGCTCTACATAACTGAGACTATAAATAGACAGCTGATCGGAGTTTCAAGGCTACTTGTACAGAGATTAGGGCGTGAGCCACTTCTCGAAGAGTTGGCGGAGAATCTAGGGATACCAGTTGACAAGATTCCGAAAGTTGTGAAAGATCCGATTTCTCTGGAAACTCCAATCAGAGACGATGGGGATGGAAGGCTTATGGATTTTATAGAAGATGCAAGCACAGTATCTCCATCCGAGGCCCTCGAGATAGAGGAACTCAAGCAGATCCTAAGAGGTGCTCTCTCCTCAATCTTGAGTCCTATAGAAGAAAAGGTAATAAAACTCCGTTTCGGAATCGGGGAAGAAAAGGGACATACACTTAAAGAAGTAGGACAAGAATTTCAAGTAACCAGGGAGAGAATCAGACAGATCGAAGTAAGAGCAATAAAAAAGTTAAAACCTCTGGTCAAGGAGAACCAATAGGGGATATATCTGAATCGAACTCGGATCTATTTTGCCTCAATCGTGTAGAGCGGTTTTTATAAGGTAGGGAGGCAATTTAGGGTTTCATTGTAGAAGTATTATTTAGTTGGAGCTCAATTTTCAATCAGATCGAAAGTACAAACAATCCATTTTCCCTTTTATGGATTTGAACTAAAGGTTCTCTTTGTGAACAAAAAATTCATATCTAAATGACTGCATTGGGATCAGACTTAATTATAACTGCCCGTAAGTACGAGAAGTTTTTTAGCCTTGGTTTGCCTAACCTTTGTGGCACGCCTCATGCACATATTAGGGAACTATAGAAAAAGTAATAAACTGGAAGTGGATTAAGGGAAGATTGGGTAAGTACTCTAGAGATTTCATAATACTAGTGAGAAAGTAGGGTATAAACACGGCTGTTTCAGTATAAATATTCTCATTAGGTCCCTCGAACTTGGGAATGAAAATTGGAGATAAAGTAGAAGGTTAACAAAGATCCTCTATTTTATATTAAACAAGGCGAGGAAGGATGAAAAGGAACAGACAGGGAAGATGCCGCTTTTGTGGGAAATCTATTATGAAGGGGGAGTTCCAAGATATTCATCTCAATGGAAGGATGGCGTGTTTTAATTGCTATACTCCCCTTAATGATACAATCGAAAAGATCCAGAGATATTGGATGCGTTTTCATTACGATCCAGGAAAGCGGCGAAGACGGGAAAAAGGATAGATTGTTACAAGTTCGATATTTTCAAAAGAGTCTTAAAGGAGATATGGCTGCAAGGAAGGCAAACGGTAATGGTTGAGAAAGTGAGTCCAGTATTAGAAATCAGAAAACCCAATCGCCTCTGAGCCATTGGTATCTACTTCACAACCAACATAATGGATTCTCTAGGCTGTGATACTCCCCCTAACGCTCTATGTGCCTGTCTGAATTTATTGCAGGCACATAGGGTTGTTTTGCCCGTTAATGACCTATTTACTTTCTTCTATTACTCCGCATGGCACTTTGTCAACCGGGGTCGCTAGATCAATGGCATCAAGGTTAAGACAGTAGCCTTTGATCTCCTGTATATCTATTGTTGACTTATATAAAGATCTGGTATACAGGGTATAAAGGAATAACCACAGTAGAGAACGCATTTTACTTTTTTACTTAAGGTGATCTATAATATTAGTTGGATCAGCTTTTTTAAACGATGGTTCTTGTGATGAGGGTTTTCCTTCCTATAATAGCCGTTGCCTGTATAGCACTGGTCATGTCTCTATCATTTTTTTTCGTTAAGGCAGGTTCGGATTTATATCCCCAGGAGGTTAAAGAGGAGGCGTTCAGGACTAAGGAGATTGCCTTTAGAATCGCTAAGGTAAAAGAAATAGATTCAGCAATAGATGCCGCATTGGATGGGCTTAAAAAAACAAAGATGGAGGGAGAAAAAATAGAAAACCTGAAAGAGAGGCTGGAGAAAGTAAGATCGAATGTCAACAGACTAAAACAGGTTCTGCCCAAAGACGAAAACAATGGCCTAATCGAAGACACTATAGCCCTTCTGCCTAACGAGTCATATTTTTCTGATGTCCCACAAATTGGGGATATTAGAAATCTTCTAGGGGAACTAGAGATATATTGGGAGCCTGATTTTAAACTCATGGAAGAAGGGCAGATCCTTTACGAGTACAGGTGTGTATCTTGTCATGGCGAGAAGGGAAACGGGCATCCGAGAACCCCTGAAAAACTCGCGGTTGCCCCGAGGGATTTTACTGGTGAATCCCATTTTATTAGAAGTGATGGGAATATAATAAGAGACAGGAAGGTGGTTTTTAAATTCAGCTCGGCGCAACAGGGCCCGGCTCTAGAGGAGGATGTAGAGGATACAATAAAAAGTGGGCTTCCTGGAACCCCTATGCCGGGCTTTGCTGATCTAACCAAAGAAGAGATCAAGGCGCTTACTGAATATGTTATGAGCTTCGGATACACACAATGGAGGTTTGGAATGAAGAAACCCGATCCCGCCGTTGTTGACCTGAAGGTACCGGATGATTTGGCTGAGGCTTTGAAAACCGACAATTTTAAACTGGCGGACAATAGAATACAGAAGGGCAGAGCATTTTTCCAAGCCGCATGTGCCGTGTGTCACGGCGATATAGAAGACTCAGGGAAGAATGCGAGGCGACTTAATCTAGAGACCGATTGGCTCGGGCAAGACGGTAAGCCAATAGATATATTGCCGAGGAATTTTGCAACCGAACCGTTCAAAAAAGGTTCACCTGAACAGATATACAGAACGATACGGCTGGGTATAAAAGGGACACCTATGCCCGCCTTTTCACTTCCCCCTGATCAAATATGGAACCTTGTCTCTTATGTAGAATTCTTACATGAAAAGTATCAAAAGGAGAACTCAAGCTAGAGATGTGGCCAAAAGATATCTCTGCATACGGGTATTGGGTTGATGATACTATGATTTTAGTATCTGTCATAACCGTTGCCGTTGCTATACTCTCATTTGTAATAATCGGATACTCTCTGGTTGCATTCCGTCAATCTAAAAACCCCAGGGCAACGCGCAGATTAGGGCTCATCTCTAAGCTCGTGTACTTAGATGTGGTGTTGCTTGTGCTCGACATTGTTATAGTCTCTTTTAGTTCTGTAGGGTGGAGCCATGTGATACAGGATAGAAAGGAATTGATTAAAGAACATAAAAACTACGTAGAGACAAGGGTCATTGGAAGGCAGTTCTTCTGGAGCTTTGTTTATCCCGGACTGGACAGAAGATTCGGGACCAACGATGACTTTACACTTGGAAACTATCTTGTAGTTCCGGTGGATACAACTGTAATCCTCACACTTACCTCCGGGGATGTCATACATTCACTCTTTATACCCAATCTAAGGGTAAAATACGATGCAGTTCCTGGCAGAGAAACCACGGAGTGGTTTATATCAAAGAGTGTAGGTGATTATCCTATTACATGCACACAGCTTTGCGGTCCGGGGCATTTTATGATGCAGGCAAAATTAAAGGTCATCAATAAGGACGAATATGAAAGATTTTTAAAGAATCATAGGGCATGGTTGGAGGAGCAAAACAGTAAATCGGAGTATACGGCCCATGAAGAGCATAATCACAATTGAAGATACACACACCGAGCACCGGAGTTTTATTAGGAGATATATATTTTCAACAGACCATAAGGTAATCGCCATTCAGTACCTTATTACGGCCCTTATATGGGCGCTAACAGCGGCCCTGCTGGCGTTGTTTTTCAGAACCGAGCTTGCATCGCCTGGGGCGATACTTACCCCGGAGTCGTATAATGCTTCTGTTACAATGCACGGGGCAATTATGATCTTCTGGGTTGCCATGCCGCTTTTAATAGGCGCATTCGCAAACCTCTGCATACCGCTTATGGTGGGCGCAAAGGATATGGCATTTCCAGGATTGAATATGCTCTCATACTGGGTGTTTTTCATATCAAGTATAGTCCTCTTTTCATCGTTCTTTGTCCACGGCGGTCCGGCACCCTTTGGCTGGACAATCTACCCACCGCTTTCGGCGGACCCACGGTTTACAGGGGCCAAGATGGGGACTATTCTTTTTCTTTTCGCCCTCATTCTTGAGTTTGCCTCTATGCTCATGGGCGGAATAAACTACATTACTACGACGATTAACCTTCGTACAAGGGGATTGAGTATGATGCGGCTTCCTATAATTGTATGGATGCAGTTTATTGCCGCCCTTATTTTTCTGCTTTCCGTAACCCCGCTTGTAGCCGGAGTTGGGTTTCTTTTGCTCGATGTAATTGTGGGAACCTCGTTTTTCAGGGTGACAGCTCAGAGTCAGGGTGATCCTCTCTTATGGCAACACATCTTCTGGTTCTTTGGGCATCCAGAGGTTTATGTGGTTTTAATTCCTGGGCTTGGGATAATAGCCGAGATTTTTGCGTCCCATACTAGAAAACCTATATTTGGGTATAAATCAATTGTGTATGCGACAATAGCCTCGGCTATACTGAGCTTTGTAGTATGGGGTCATCACATGTTTGTCTCAGGAATGAATCCATCCCTTTCATACCCATTTGCCGTTACAACACTTGTAATTTCCGTTCCATTTTCTGTGATACTTGTCTGTCTTGCCTTAACATTGTGGAATGGCTCAATAAGGTTTACCTCTTCCTTTCTTTTCGCATTGGGGAGCTTTGTGGCGTTTATCATCGGCGGACTTACCGGATTATTTCTTGGGTCTCAAGTATTAGATGTCTATCTCCATGATACATATTTTGTAATAGCCCATTTTCACTATACGATATTTCCATCTGTCATTTTGGCTAGCTTTGCGGGTATATACTACTGGTTTCCCAAGATGTTTGGGAGAAAGATGAGTGAATCCTGGGGCAAGGTTCACTTCTGGGGGACATTTATAGGGTTTAATATCTTTGCATTTCCCCTATTCTTTTTAGGAATCGCAGGGGGTCCGAGGAGATATTATGACATTACACACATTGATTACCTAAGGCACTTTCAATGGATTCACGTTCTGTCAACTGCCGGGGCGATATTACTTATCGCATTCCAGGCCCCGTTTATTATCAACTTCTTTGTAAGCATATTTAAGGGCAAAGAGGCAGAACGCAATCCGTGGAAAGCCACTACCCTGGAGTGGCTTGCGGAATCCCCCCCGCCCCACCATAACTGGAATGGCATGGTTCCTATAGTTGTAAACGACCCTTATGAGTATTCCCCGGAAGGGGAGCGAGAAGACTTCAAGCCACAGGGCATACTCATTTCTAGGGAGGAGGTATTTAGGGAGGGAACAGATGCACCAATTGGAAAACACTAATTTAGAGTCGCATTTGGAATTACAGAGTACAATTGGTCAGTCTGCAGTCGGCATACCATCATCAAAGTTGGGGATGTGGGTGTTTCTATCCGGTGAGGTCCTTGTTTTCGGTGGACTCATTATAACCTGTGTTCTTTTTAGGCTGAGTTATCCAAAGTGGCATGAGTTCTCCGGTGAAACCAATGCATTAACAGGTTCTATAAACACATTCGTACTTATTACGGGTAGCTTCACAATCGTTCTCGCCCATAAAATGGTGGATGAGAGGAATCTTAGGTCTGCGTATCTATATATATTTCTTACAATCATATCGGGTCTTTTGTTCTTAGCGATTAAGGCTATCGAATATGCGGGAGAAATTGAACACGGATACGGCTTTCATTCAGGACCGTTTTGGGCTTTTTATTATGGTTTAACGGGCTTTCATGCGGTACACGTTTTTACAGGAACCGTCATAAATACAGTTGTCCTGATTCTAATTAGCCGTAAGAAAAAACCGGGTAACCCAAGCCCTCTTGTCGAGAATGCAGGACTCTTCTGGCATTTCGTAGACATCGTTTGGGTATTTCTCCTTCCGCTTTTCTATCTCTCGTGATAGTGCAAGATAAAGGAGGCTTAACAATGCCTGATAAACACCATACACATCCCAACTACCTACTTGTATGGATTGTACTTTGCGCGCTTACGACATTGAGTATCCTAACATCCATTATACTGAACCCCAGGCACCATATAGAGTTTAGGTATTTGGCTGCATTTATCCTCTTTGCCCTTGCAGGGATAAAAGCGGTTTTGATAGCGCTGAACTTTATGCACCTGAGGTTTGAAAAGATACTGATAGTATGTGCCGTTTTAGTGCCATTAACACTCCTGATAATAGCGTTCTTTGGGTTTATGCCCGATGCTATTGTGACTTTAAAGAGATGATGCAACGGACTGCTGCGGAAATAGGAATAAAAAGACAAACCGTTGAGAAGAAATCTAAGCCTGTAAATATTGATATAGGAAGGGGGAATGGCAAAGATGATCAGGGGCGCTCACGCCTTGCCCTTGCCAGGTTTGCATTAATGCTTTTTATACTTTCTGAAATAATGCTATTTGGTGGACTCCTTGGGTCATTCCTTGCTTATAAACACAGCCTCTCTCCCTGGCCACCTCCGGGACAGCCAAGATACCCTGCCCAAACGACTGCTTTAAATACTGCCATTCTTCTTCTAAGTGGGTTGACAATGTTTCTCTTTAGGAGGAATTGGCACAGGGAGAATCTAAACTATAAAAAACTGACTTTTTTTCTTATCCTTACAGTAATTCTCGGAATTTTATTCCTTATTCTTCAAGGAAATGAATGGATTAAGTTAGTAGCCTATGGACTTACGATGACATCGAGTATATATGGTTCTATATTTTATGTAATCGTAGGATTTCATGGTACGCACGTTCTTATAGCATGTTTCTGGCTAATTGCCGCCTCTATTCGTGCAATACTAAAGAAATTTCCCCGGAATATGGTTGATTTGGAGACATGCGGGATATTTTGGTATTTTGTTGTTCTACTCTGGCCTGTAATTTATAGATTGGTCTACTTTTGAAGGTATCTACGCCTACTAATATTATCATGTTGCCCATCTGAGTCGGACAACCTTTTCACGCATTATCTGCTCTATGCTTGGAAATGCCTTCTGGGCTGCAGGGGGTATCGGTCGCCAGTCTCTTGTGCCGGGTCTCCCCAGGTAGTAATCGAATGGTAGAGCACCCGGCCCGGTGGGCCTTCCAACGATAATTCGTCCTACCATGCCTGCCTCTTCATGCGGCATACAGTAGTAATCGTAAACGCCTTGGATCATGAGTCTTACATCAAAGTGTTCACCGGGGGACAAAAATCCGGAATCCCATGGGATGGCATTTGTGGGGATCCGCAGTGAATGACTGCTATTTCGAGGATGATATGCGGATGTCGTGTGTGTGTTCTCAACAGCAATCCATCGTATCGTTTGACCGGGTTCGATATATATTCCGATAGGATCAAACCATACCTTGGTGCCCAGATTATCGCTCTTCATATAGATCTCAACAACACGAGCCGCGTGTGATGCGTGGAATCTAATAGATGTGTTGTGAAAGGCAAGGCCAGCGAGCGCTAACCCACTGGCCTTGATGAACCCTCGCCGTGTCAGCATAGTGCCTCCTACCTAAGTGCTGCCGCCTTCTCAGGTGAGATATACCATAGTATGATGTGATAGTGCGGCTCGGGCACGCCTGGGTGTCCTGCATTATAGTACATATCAACATGGTCTATCTTTTGCCCCTGTGCAATGGCCAGATTGTTGAATGCCTTGTGGTCGTTAATATCTTTAATTGGAATCATATAGACTGTGCTGACAAGATGGCCTTCACGGTCATAGGCCAGGAATGGACCTGCTGGCAGTGTAGCAGGGTCTACGTAAAGCGTTCCTAGTCCGGGAAGAAAATCCGGCAATTTCACAAGCGAGCTAACCTTCTTATACTTGCCCCCTGGAGGAGCCATCTCCTGTGACAGAGCAGTCCACACAGTGCCTCCTAAAGTTAGAAGACAGAGGGCCAAGGGGATTAAGCCTATGCTTAGTCGCTTCATTTCTATTCCTCCTTATTTGATACTTGTTTTATATCTATAGAGTTTCAAGAGGCGTATTGGTTACAGATTCAACGAAGAAAGCTTGTAACTTTTCGCTTGTAAACAACTCTGTATTATATAGGATTGGTAAACTACACAAAGGGCTGAGCCGTAATGATTACCGTTGCAAATGCCGATGCTATGTCCGATGAAGATGTAGTGAGACTGATACTCGCTGGTGAAATCACGCTATTTGAAATCCTCATGCGTCGCTACAATCAGCGGCTCTACCGTGTATCTCGCGCCATATTAGGAGATGACAGCGAGGCAGAGGATGTGATGCAAGATGCCTACGTCCGTGCATACACACACCTCAATCAGTTCTCTGGGCAGGCCAAGTTCTCAACCTGGTTGACAAAGATCGCCGTACACGAGCCTTTGGCGCGAGTTCGCCGACGCAGTCGATTTGTGGGGATTGAATTGGCACCAAAATCGTGGAGGGAGGGCATGGGTGTATCCAAAACACCTGATCCAGAGCAGCAGCTACTAACCGGGGAACTGAAGGCGGTATTAGAGGCCGCGGTTGATTCACTGCCTGAGACCTATCGCTCGGTTTTTATGCTGAGGGAGATTGAGGGAATGAGCACCGCTGAAACGGCTGAGTGTCTCGATATTAGTGAGGAGACCACTAAGACACGCCTGCACCGGGCACGGGCTTTACTGCGTGAAGAGATCTATTCACGTATTGGGATTGCAACTGTGGACGCATTCCGGTTTGATGCCCCGCGTTGCAATCGCATAGTATCTGCGGTGTTTGACAGGATCAGATCGCTGTTAAAGAGTGATTGACAGTAGGTCAGAAATTTAAAAATAGGATGATTCCAAATTCGAGAAATCGGGCTATAAGGGATATTTCTCTATAACTCTGAAACCCCGTGTGATTTACTAGGGTCTTTTTTGCATAGAAAATGCAGATGAATTTTGCCTTGGTCCTATTTCTATTTAGTGACTTTTGGAATGGCTTTACTATATTTGGAATTGAATGTCTTAAAAAAGGAGTAGTGTATCATGATTAAGATGAAAAGGGCTTATGATAAAGTGGAAAAAGACGATGGAATACGGGTCCTGGTTGACAGATTATGGCCAAGGGGGCTTAAAAAAGAGGAAATTAAGATTGACCTGTGGTTAAAGGAGGCGGCTCCAAGCACTGAACTTAGAAAATGGTTTTCTCATGTCCCCTCTCGATGGAAGGAATTTTGTAAGAGGTATAAACAGGAACTCACAGATAACGAAGAGAAAAAGAAGATTCTTACGAGGCTTGCCGAAATGGCAAAAGAGGGGAATCTTACTTTAATCTACAGTGCGAAGGATAAAGAATATAATAACGCCGCTGCACTTAAAGAGTTTGTTGAAAACCTCCTTAAATAGTGATGACAGGACCTTGACAAAGATTCCGTTCTGACACCTTCCAATGTGGGTATGACCCGAATGAGTTTTTGCCTTTTTAGAAGGGAATGTTAGTTTTTATAACATCTTATTAATTTATTAGAATTCCTCCTTTTTAGCACAGTATATGCAAATTCTAGTCCCTTAACTCCCTCCCAGTTAGTCTTAAAAACACATCCTCTAGATTTGCACGGCGATGAAGCACCTCAAGATCCCTTAATGAAAGGAGCCTCCTTCCTATTTCATCGCCATCTGCTGAGAATATATAAACCGTATCCCCTGCCCTCTCAGAACTGAAATTAAGCCCCTCGAGTTTCGCAAGAACCCTATTGTCCTCTGCACGCCTTACCTCAAATACGTCTCTTCCGGCGTATCTCTCAATAAGCTCTCTCGGAGGTCCTTCAACAATAATCTTTCCCAAATCCATAACCGCAACCCTGTCGCAGAGCTGTTCAGCCTCCTCCATGTAGTGCGTTGTAAGTATCATAGTAACCCCCTTCCTTTTCAGCTCGCGAAGCCTCTGCCAGATAAGATGCCTTGCCTGAGGGTCAAGTCCTGTTGTAGGCTCATCAAGAATCAAGAGCCTGGGTTCGTTGATGAGCGCCCTTGCAATCACAAGGCGCCTCTGCATACCCCCCGAGAGCCTTGTTACCTGCTCCTTTCTCCTCTCGTCTATACTCATAAACTCAAGGAGTTCCCTCGCCCTTTTTTCAGCCTCCTTCTTGGGAATATCATAGTATCGGGAGTAAACAACCAGGTTTTCAATCACGTTTAGGTCAGGGTCAAGGCTGTTTTCCTGAGGGGCTACACCGATCATCGCCTTTATTCTCCTCCTATGCTCCCTTACATCCAGACCGAAGACTTTCAAGATTCCTGAACTGATAGGGCTGTGACAATGGATCATACGGATCGTCGTTGTTTTTCCAGCTCCATTTGGGCCTAAAAACCCATAACACTCCCTTAGCATAACCTGGAAAGAGACCCCATCTACGGCGCGAATTGAGCCGAAACTCTTACATAAGTCCTTTGCAAACACTATAGCCTCGGCAGTCATGATACGAGAAGGATACCCAAGGAAAACAGGGTTAGAAACATCTATAGACTAAAGCGCATCGGTTAATAAAGATGACCCCAGGGCAAACAGCCGTTTGCCCTGAGATAAGATAAAGGCTATGTTCCAAACCTTATTATTAAATCGAGAAAATAATCCGCATTGGCAAAATCATTTACGTTTTGGCCCAAAGGAATCTGAACACCCATCCCAACGCTCACTATCTTACCGCCCAGTCTAATGCCGGGTGTGATAAAGGCCTCTGTGCGATTATTATTAAAAGAGGTGGTTGATACAAATAGTGCCTCCACCAGAATCGAGGTTGAAAATGGAATGGGAAGCCTAGGGGTTATACTTCCAGTAACACCGTATTTGAGCCTAAGTTCATTGTTATCGCCTTCAATCCTATCAGCATTCGTAATTATCTCAGCGCCGAAGTTTGCCTGAAAGCCAAAAATACCAGCGCCCGTCCCTAACACCAGGTATGGGTTCAATGTGGTAGCCTTCTTAACAAAATAAGGGAGGTCTCTGAAATAAGCCCTTGCTGCCTGTGCCCCAAAACCATCCTTCGCAGTAGGAATCAGAACCTCAAACCCACCTGTCAGGATCGCATAATCCAAATTGAGTAGAGCGAGCTTAGCCCCTATTCCTATGTTCCCAAAGTTATAATCGTCCTTTTCATTGGCTAGAAAGAGTTTTGTGCCTGTGCCTGAATCAAATGTGCCCGGACCAAAATTAACCACACCCGCAAAAGGAAACTTGGCATATACACCTATCAAATTTTTAAATAGGTTTATATCTAACCTGTACTGGTTCATTATTAACGCCCCACTTGGCGGGTTGTCTAGATCTACTAATTCAACATTCGCCCTAATACCAGTTATTGAATAAGGGCTCTCAAGAAAGAAGGAATATGGAATCTGGGGTCCGGCAGCCCAGCCCTGCAGAGGAATAAATGAGACTATAAGAGCGAATAATAAAGACACCCCAATTTTTAAGCAAAAACCTACTTGATTCCCTTTCATCCTGACCATACCTCCTCATTAAATTCCAGAACCATACTATCTTGGATTTGATTCTATCAAACCTATGTTCTCATTTCAAGCTAATGTACTGGTTCAGGGGAAATGAGACAAAACAGAGGGGTCACGAGTACGAATAA
>CAYMEO010000081.1:0-11984 GCA_964389705.1 uncultured Spirochaetia bacterium | reverse complement strand
GGAGATTGCCCGCACTGGGGTTGTTGCTATGGCAAGAGAAATTCAAAACTATAATGAAACGAGAAAGGAGATTTATGGATGAATTTCAAAATCTTGTAATTTAAATTTTTGCCGATCTATCTATCCTTTTTATCCTTTCGATTCTCATTCTCCTTCTTTCCTCTGCGTCTTGCCAATGCCTGATCTCGGTGGGTGTCTTTGGGGTAAATCTGGGCACAGACTTGGGCTTTCCGTCCTCTCCGATATGTATAAAATTAAGATATGTGGTTCCGGTATGCCTTTGTTTGCCAGTCCTTAAATCCTCGGATATTAGTTTTATTCCTACTTCCATGGATGTATTGCCCACATAGTTTAATCCGGCCTTGAGTGTTATAACCTCGCCGACCCTTATGGGAGAATAGAGATACAAATTGTCAATTGAGCCTGTGACAATCACACCCCTTACAAATCTGGCGGCAAGGATTGCGGCGGTCTCATCTATGTTCATCATGAGCTTTCCAACAGACATGAGGTTCCCCCAGAGGGCATCCTCAGGAAGCACAACCCTCAGTGTCTCAAGCTTCCAACTCAGTTCGGTGCTCTCATCCTCCATATCGTTTGCCTTTTCTTCTTTCTGTGTTAGTTGAAGGAGTCTCTCTTCCCTTCTCTTTTGTGCCCTCAGATAGATTGACTCTTCTATCTTATCAGCCGGTGTGATTTTTTCTTTGATGGCTCTTGGTTTTCCGTCCTTGTCTACTGCTACATATGCCAGATATGAGGAGGTTGTAAATTTTTTCTCTCCTGTCTCTGGGTTTTCCGAATGTACCTTTACACCGACCTCAAGCGAACTTTTACCTATATATTCAACCCAGCTATCGAGTACCACTATCTCCCCAATCCTGACCGGGTTTATGAAATCTATACTGTCGGCTGTTCCTAAGACTGTAGATCCCTTTGCTACCCTGGATGCAGCAAGCCCTCCGATTATCATAATCCAGTTCATGAGCCTTCCGCCATGCAGGGTCCCAAGTGAATTCGCATATTCGGGGAAGACATGATGTATCATTTGAATTGCAGTTTCTTTAATGGTCGGCATGACTCTATATCTTACCTGATAATGTAAAATGGGAATGTATAAAGAGGTCAGGAGGAAAAATATATGTCTAAGATAGGCCTATTTGAGATTCATATGGCCTAGAGTTCTCAATATAAGTCTCGGAGGTACACTGACACACAACGAATTTATCGAATATGGTCTTCAGCCTTACCTTTACCGGAGGTGAGTGGAATTTCCAGTTGAATCCTCCCCTGATCGGAAAGAAGAATTTGAGAAAAACCAACTGTTTCATACGCTCCTCTTCTGTCCCGTTTGGTATAAAACAGCTGGTTCTAATTAGGCTATATCCCCTGCCGAAGTTCTGCCTTGATTCTCCTATAAGCCCTAGTCTTTCTGCTGCTGTTGATACGAGGATGTTGAAGACATAAGCGGCTTCCGGTGTAAGATACCTGTGTGTTGGGAATTTATTGTCCATCTCTATAAGGTTTCTAACCACAGGTGAATTCTCAGAGAGAGCGCATCTGATATTTAGATAATCCTTAGAATCAAATTCCCCTATGTCGCCGCACATCTCAAGGGAAGTTCCTATATTTTCCCACTCCCTTTTTGCTATTTGTATTGCTCTTTGTATTTCCATAATCTTTCTTCTCCTCGTTTTTGTTTAATTTGCAAGAGATGTGCCAAAAAGAGGAGATTGGGAGTAGAGAGGGATATTTTCCCAATTTTTGCTCAGTTATATCTATCCTGAATATGTCTCCAACTGAATCTTTGTGGATAGATAACGATTGGGTTGCCTATCAGTTAAGCACACGCGGCTGATTTCTAGAACATAAATTTCAAAGAATTGAATACAAAAACCCAATCAAAATCCGATTAAACTCTTCTGGTTTTTCCTGCATCATAAAGTGTCCTGCGTTCTTAATCACATGTAATTTTGAATTCCGAATCTTGAGATTCAAGTACTCGCCATATTTCACCGGGGTTAATATGTCTTCGGTTGCTGAGATGATAAGGGTCGGGACTTTTATACCTTCGACTTCGTCCATTATATCAAACTCATCGCAGGCCAGTAAATCCCAGTATGAAATTGTCTGTGGGGTTTTGAGAAGACCCTCTACGAACTTCCGCTTGAGTTCTTCAGGCGAAGATGGGTTAAAAGAGCGGGTTGGTGCCATTCTACAAAAGGTCTCGTAATCACTCTTTACAGTATCAAGCGTCTCCTTAGCGACACGGAGCCTTGCCCCCGTACCGATGAGGATGCACGCATAAACCATTTCGGGATAATTGAGTGTAAAGACCTGTGCTATTCCGCCTCCCATTGAGTGTCCTCCGATTATGAGTCTCTCTAAACCAAGCGCATGGACAAAATCTCTTATGAATCCGCTGTATTCCCTTATAGTTTTGTATCCGCTTCCTTCTGATATTCCGTGACCCGGAAGGTCGGGGATAGTGAGGTTAAATCCAGGATTATTTTTAAGGACATCAATTTGGTACTCCCATGTAAGGCTGCTCTGTCCCGCTCCGTGAATCATTAGGACGGTGGGGCGCGATTTATCAAAAACCTCTCCAGCAATGTAGTTTATTCTAATTCCATGGACTGAAATCTCAGGCATTGTCTTTTGCTCCCTCCAATTAATTTTTAGCATTAAATCAAATTCTCTAGTCCTGATTCAGTGCAACGGGCGGAAAATATAAACCCTTTAATTCCCTTTGCCACCAGTCTCCTGTATTGCCCCTGGTGCGGAGATTAGTGAAACTATATTCATAAACCAAGGCGCGAATATATTTGGGTGGCCTAGAGGGAAAAGGATTCTTTCCCAAAAGCCCGATGACCTCGGGTGAGCCCTGAAGGAGGCGCACTATTAAATTTATAAACCAGGTATTATCCTGATAACTGCCCAGTGCGGCAAACCACATCTGCCAATCGAGCCTGGGTTGATAGGGTGCCACCCACTGTGGGGGTTTTTTTATATCCCCCGGTTTGTATTTAAATCCGTATTCGGTCCAGTTCTGACCGTCGTTGCTTCCCTCAATAATGATCTCAGGGCGGGATGTGGTCATGACTTCAAAAAGACCGTAGTTGTTTACAACCCTCAGAGGAGAGATCCAAATGAGTGCTTTCTGGAAGATACCGGGTAAATTCTGGTACTTGATGGTTGCCTCTGCGAGTTGTAGGCCCCCGAGGAGGATGATTATCGCAGCTAAAACACCCATTGCCATTTGCTTATATCGGGATTCACTGGTGGGCAATTGCTTTATCTCTACGGCTTCTCTAATTTTCCTAGGAAGGAGTTTTTGCAAAAACGCGTCGTCGAAGAGCAACAGGCACAGGGCAATAGATAGCAGATTAAAGAATGTGTAGTTTCCTGTCAATTCAATGAGGATCTGCAAGAATATGATTCCGGCGGATGCCATAAAACGGGGTCGCCGTGGGGCGAATATAAAAAACGGAATCACAAGCTCTATGAAAAGCACAAGACCAACAGAGAGTTTATGAAACCACTCAGGCAATTGGTACATATACCAGGCAATAGGCGTTGGAAGAGGCTGCGTGTAGTAGTGGAAATCGAGCGCGGTGAAATTGCGCCACGTAGGGTCTCCGCTTGAGAGTTTTCTGAATCCTGAGGAAAACATAAGTCGGAACAAAAGAAACCTAAACAGCCACAAAATGACTGATGAAGGAGGTGATTGACGAGAGAGCCTTGGCAACACCTGAAAAGGCGCAAGAAAGATTGCCAAAAACCCCGTCTCCAAAAGCAGTGTATCCCACTGGAATGACGTAAATACCTGTCCTACGCTCACAAGGGATAAGTAGAAAATCCATAAGAGTCCCAACACGGGCGCAGTTAAAACACCAAATATAAGGAGCACTGAGAAAAAAGCCCCGCCTGCGGCGAGGGATTCGAGAAACCAATCGTGGGCATTAAACCAGGCAAGTGTGGGAACAATCCAGTATGCCTTTGTTCCCAGTCTGCCTTTTACTGTATTGAGAAAATCCCCTGTCGGTAAAATTCCATTACTCCCGATAAGGCCTGGAATCTGTATCCAGAATGAGAGAAAGGCAATGAAATAGATAATCCCAAGGAGCCTCAGAAAGAGCCAGCGTGAGAGGATATATGAATGAGAACCTGTGTCACTGTCCCCGGGGATTCGGGTAAATTTAAAAAAAAGTAAGAATAAGCGGGATCTATCTCCGATCATTATGATTATTTAAGGTGTACAGGAATAATCCTTATTTATTGTTCTTGGCCTGGCTTTGAAGGGGTTGCTTTCTTTAAGTCCTTTATAGTAATGGTTGATGGTGTTTTCATATTGTAATATAGTGCCTGCTGTGCACCCCATTTTAGGTCTGAGCATTCCTGTATGCTATTGTTGTCGTTGTTAAACATCAGGCATCCCAAATAGGCTTCATTTATCCCCGCCTCATTCCTTTGGACTAAGCTCTTAGACGTTCCAGCACAGCCAAATAGAAGTAGGGCAAATACAAGTATAAATGCCTTTTTTAGTATCCCCATGATTTGTCAGCCTCCATAATATAATATAATACCTCCTGAGGGGTTTTGCAGTATTAGGATTCAGACAGTGGGATCGAATGCCAAAAACTTGAGGGGTTGTTTTATTTCGTATAATATGGTTCTGTTAGGCCTGTAGAGGAGACTCATGTATATAGAAAAAGAAAGAGTACATATGCCTGAGCTTATTGGTGGAAGGTGGATTAACTCAGAAGGGCTGAGTGTAAGGCAGCTCAGGGGAAAGGTGATCCTCGTTGATTTCTGGGATTATACATGTGTGAACTGTATAAGGACATTGCCCTATATAAAGGAGTGGCACAGGAGATACTCCGATAAGGGCCTGGTAATCATAGGTGTGCACGCCCCTGAGTTTTTCTTTGCAAGGACAGAGGAAAACGTAAAGAGGGCGATTGAGAGGTTTGAAATAGAATACCCCGTAGTCATGGACAATGACTATGAGATTTGGTACGCCTTTGCAAACCGCTACTGGCCTGCAAAGTATCTGGCGGATAAGAGGGGCTATATCCGATATGCGCATTTTGGTGAAGGCAACTACATAGAAACAGAGGCTGCAATTCAACTGCTACTTAGGGAGATTGACCCAGATGCAGAGCTTCCGGATTTGATGAAGCCTATAAGGGATACGGATATTCCTGGAATATCGTGTTATCGGGTAAGTCCTGAACTTTACCTTGGATACAGACGAGGAAATCTCGGCAATCCCGGAGGCTACAAGCAGGATGCTACGGGGGATTACAGCTTGCCCGAGGAGATACGCAGCGATACAATATATGTCGAAGGGAAGTGGTTTAGCGCGCCAGAATACATGAAGCCAGCTTTAGATGATGAAGGCGGAACGGCCAGCGTGGTTTTAAAATACACCGCATCGGAGGTTAATGCTGTAATCAATCCGGAGGGAGAAAGGGGTTTTAGGGTCTTTATAATCCATGATGGAAGATACTTAAATCCCGAAGATGCGGGATATGATGTAGAATTTGATTCTGAAGGGAGGAGTTACATTGTAGTTGATGAACCCAGAATGTACTATCTAATTAAAAATAGGGAATTTGGCTCACATCTTCTAAGGCTGTCTTCAAGCTCAAACGCCTTTGCAATATATGCTTTTACCTTTGTGAGTTGTATGGCCTGATCCACTACAATAAAACTAACCCTCACGCTTTCTTTCCTCCGGAGTATCCATAATACTTGAGCTTATAGAGCAGGGCACGGCGGCTGATGCCTAGGAGTTTTGCGGCCTGCGTGTGGTTTTCGCTACTCTCGGATAGTGCTTTCTCTATTAATGTCCTCTCAAGCCTATGCCAGGCCTTATCAAGCAAGAGTGAATCAAACCAGGGATTTTCTTTAAATCCCGTTTCGCTTAATCCCAGTTCTACATTATCAATCAGGTCTGAATCCGATAAGATCATAGCCCTCTCTATTACATTCTCAAGCTCCCTTACATTTCCGTGCCAGGGATATTGGAGAAGCTCGGACATAACACGCGGGGTTACTCCCTTGATATGTGAATCTAATTTTTCATTATACTTCCTTATTATATACTCAACCAATCGGGGTATATCTTCCCTCCTTTCCCTAAGCGGTGGGATGTGAATTGGAAATACATTTAAACGATAAAATAGGTCGCCTCTAAAGCTACCGCTCTCCACATCAGCAGCGAGGTCGCGAGATGTTGCTGCTATGATCCTCACGTCTACTTTAATTGTTTTTGTATCCCCAAGGCGCCTTATCTCCTCTTCCTGGAGAGCGCGCAGGAGTTTTGATTGAATTGGATAGGGGAATTCACCTATCTCATCTAGGAATAGGGTTCCACCGTGGGCCTCTTCAAAAAGCCCCCTTTTTGTCTGGTTTGCACCGCTAAATGCCCCTTTTATATAACCGAAAAGCTCGCTTTCAAGGAGGGCCTCGGGTATGGCAGCGCAGTTTATCGCCACAAACGGGGCGTTTTTTCTCAGGCTTCTTGTGTGGATTGCGCGTGCTATTAGCTCCTTTCCGGTTCCACTCTCTCCAGTTATAAGAACAGTCGCTTTATACTCAGAGGCCCTTTTTGCAAGATCTATGACCTTTCCCATTTTCCCGCTTGTAAAGACTATATCCTCAAATCCGTCATTCCTCCCTAACTCCTTACGCAGAATGGCATTTTCACGCCTGAGTCTTTCCCTCTCTTGAGCCATGCGCATACGTAGAATCAATTCTTCAGTGCTTATGGGCTTACTCACATAATCGGCAGCACCACACTTTACCGCCTCGATTGATGTTTCAATGGTTCCATAGGCTGAGATCATTATTACAATGGGATTTATGTCGCGTTTTTTGATCTCGTTTAGAAATTGAATTCCATCCATTCCAGGCATGCGAATATCACAGATTATGAAATCGTAGTTCTTTCCCTCTTCAATGAGTTTTAATGCGGAGTGTGCACTATCTGTGGATTCTACATCAAATCCCTCCATCTGGAGGATAAAAGAGAGTGTTTTTCTTACCCCTATTTCATCATCAATTATTAGAACCCTCTCTGTTGCCATTGTCCTCAGTACCGGGAAGGGTTATTTTAAACACTGAGCCCCTTCCGTCCTCGCTTTCTACGGATATTCTTCCACCAAAGAGGTTGACTATCCTTTGGGAAACCGAAAGGCCGAGTCCCGTTCCTTTTCCCGGCTCCTTTGTGGTAAAAAATGGATCGAATATTTTATCAATTATCTCCTTAGGTATTCCGGTGCCGTTGTCTTTTACTGCGACCTCAATCATTCCATCCGGGGTCTTAGAAGAGGATATATTAATCTTTCCGTCTTGGCCTACGGCGTCCTTGGCATTGAGGATTAGATTTATAAGAACCTGAGAGATTTGGTGCGGATTAACCTCAATTGGGCTGAGTCCGGTGGAAAGCTCAAGATTAAGGTCTATATTTTTGAGAAGCCCCTGTGTTTTTAATATATCGGCGGTGTCCATTATAACATCGTTTATATCAACCCGTTTTAACTCAAAGCCCCTGTGGCGCGAGTAATCAAGAAGTGTGCGTATGATCCTGTCTATTCTCTCTGTTTCTCTTTCAATGCTATTGATAAACTCCCTTCTCTCTTCATCCGGGAGCATGCGGTTTCTCTTTAGCACCTCGACATAGCCCCGTATGGCACTTAGTGGATTTCCTATCTCGTGTGCAATCCCTGCAGAGAGTTTCCCAAGCGATGCAAGCTTCTCTGATGCTATAAGCTCCCTTTGTGTTCTGATAAGTGCCTGGTTTGATTCTTCGAGTGCCTCTATATTTCCCTTGAGCCTTGCCTTACTTGTCTCGATTTCATCATACATCCTCTTTAGAGCGGCATTTAGCTGGTTTATTTCCTTTACAATGCCTAAGTCTGCCTTATTAGGGAATTTGCCCCTTCCTATATCTTCTGTCATTCTTATGAGTTCGTGAACGGGTCTTATCACCCGCCTTGAGAGTATGTAAAACCCAAAAAGTGCTATTACAATTAAATCCATTATAATTGAAATTGCAATCAATCCCTGTCCCAGGACTACGTTCCTCTCAAGCGAGGATAAGGGCTGATAGAGGAGAATAGCCCCTTCGCGTCTTCCCCCTTTTCTTAATGGGGATGCGATCTTAAACCCTTTATAAAAGGTAAAGGGCGGCATATTGGTTCCATCTACATCAACTATAGTCTCTCCTGTTTTCATGGCCTCAAGAATAATTGGATCGGTAACGCCTTTAGCCGGCTGGTCTGAATTGGTATGAAACACGCTCGTTTTTCCCCTATCTAGGATTACGATCCATGTGCCTGGCTCAAGGGCGTCTTTTAACGAATTGAATTCATCGTGAACATTACCCTCTCTATCGTATAGAGATTCAAAGGCGGCGATGATGGATTTTGCCCCTTCAATCTTTCCCTGGAGTGCAAAACTCTCTGTGATCTTGAAGGCGATAATCCCTATAAGGAACATCGCAACGGCAGTAAGAAAAAGGACATTAAAGAGTATCTCGACCCTAAGCCCTATCTGACGCATGGTTCTTTCTTTTGTAGGGGCACGTTACAATGTGCCCATATAAGCGTTGAACCGCCAATTATCATTCAATGGTTGAAAAGACATAAAGAGATTCTACAGAAATTATACTATCAATCCTGTATGAACATAAAGCGTTATGAATTCAATGATGTGGGATATAATCTCCTCAGTAAGGTCTGAAGTTAATTTCCGGGTTTTACCATCCACAAATTAAATTCCACCAAGGTGTTCTAAATCTTTAAACTTATCGCCATAGATTGGCAAGAAAGGCAAAACTCTTGGAATGCCCCCTGTTACATGATTTCACAACTAAAACCTAAAGCCAAACCCGCCTGTGAAGCAGTAGATGGCTGCGGCGAGTGAGAGAAATGGACCAAAGGGGATGGCATATTTGAGGTCTCCTTTTTTGTAGAGGACTATTGATATGCCAACTATAGTCCCAATAAATGAACTTACAAGGGCTACAAAGAGCACACTCCTCCAGCCGAGAAACGCCCCGATCATCGCGAGGAGTTTCACATCCCCCAATCCCATTCCCTCCCTTTTTCTTATAATCTCATAGAGAGATCCAATAAGGAAGAGTATTCCTCCTCCAAGGATTATTCCGAAGAGTGAATCAAAGATTGGCACTTCGTTTAGGATTCTAATAATGCTCCAGAGATCGAAGTGTAAAAAACTAAGCGTCGTTTGCGCGCTTCCCCAATCGGTTATCAGTGCACTGTAAATGAGCCCGACTATAATTCCGGGAAGGGTTATTACATTGGGGATTATCTGGTGTTCTAAATCTATAAATGTCACGACTATAAGGGCAAAAAGGAAAATAGCATAGAAGGGGGTCTGAATTGTAAGACCGAATTTCCAGACTAGAGAGGCAGAAATCAGGCCTGATAGGATCTCAACAATCGGATAAATTGGAGAAATCCTCTTGTCGCATGTCCCGCACCTTCCACGGAGAAGGATATAGCTCAATATTGGGATATTGTTATAGTATTTGATACGAGTTCCGCAGGAGGTGCAATGGGATGGTGAGAAAACTATTGATTCCCCTCTTGGCAGTCTGTATATACAGACATTGAGGAAACTCCCTATAACCGAGCCGAAAATAAAGGCAAATATGATGATTAAAAGGTCGCTATGCGCTGTGAGTGGTTCCAATTGGTTTTAGGTTGGAATCGGAGTATTCCTCAAATTCCTCTTTTGGTATTGATCCGTTTGTAAAGAGAGTTTTGCCTATCTCTTTTAAAGCCTCCCTAAAATGGGACTGAGAGATCTTTAAAACGCCTTTTCCAGATTTCAGGTGCTCCCTTATCGCAATGAGTGAGGCTCTGTTGCAGAGAAGCTCAATGTCGGCCCCAGAGAAGCCATTTATTCTCTCTGCCATCTCTTTTAAATTCACATCTCTTGATAGCGGTTTTCCACGTGTATGGATCTTTAGTATTTCAAATAGGGCCTCTTCATCGGGATAAGGGATGTTTAGGCACAGATCAAACCTTCCTGCTCTCAAGAGTGCCGGATCTACCATATCAATCCGATTCGTAGCCGCAAGGACAAAAACCCCTCTTAGTTCCTCTATGCCGTCCATCTCTATTAGGAGCTGACTCACAACCCTTTCCGAAACATGGGTACTGTCGCCTCTTGCACGGCATGGAGCGATGGCATCAATCTCATCAAAGAACACTATGCACGGAGCGACCTGTTTTGCTTTCTTAAACACCTCTCTTACTGCCTGCTCAGATTCACCGACATATTTTGAAAAGAGCTCTGCGCCCTTTACGGAGATAAAATTCACCCCGCTTTCATTTGCAATCGCCTTTGCAAGAAGGGTCTTTCCAGTGCCGGGTGGTCCGTAAAGTAGTATCCCCTTAGGGGCCTTCGTTCCTGTGGATTCAAAAAGCTCTTTGTACTTAAGTGGCCAGATCACAGCCTCTGTAAGCCTCTCTTTTATTTGTTTGAGTCCACCGATGTCCTTCCATGTGACCTTGGGTATCTCAACGAATATCTCCCTTATCGCTGAGGGCTCAACCTCCCTTAAGGCATCCATAAAATCTTCCATCTCTACACTCAGGTTTATAAGCTTCTCATAAGGGATTGAGCAGTCTTTAAAATCAATATCTGGAAGCGCGCTTCTAAGAGACCTCATCGCTGCCTCGCGACAGAGGTTTTCTATGTCTGCTCCTACAAAGCCATAAGTAAGATCGGCAATTCGCTCTAGGTCTACGTCTTTTGATAGAGGCATTCCGCGTGTATGAACCTCGATTATCTCAAGCCTTCCGGCTCTATCGGGGACCTCTAGGTTCACCTCTCTATCAAACCTGCCGGGTCTCCTTAGAGCAGGATCAATCATACCGGGTAGATTCGTAGCACCAATTACTATTACCCGTCCTCTATTTTTTAATCCATCCATAAGGGCAAGGAGCTGGGCTACGACCCTTTTTTCTACATCGCCTGAGACCCTTTCCCTTTTAGGGGCTATTGCATCAATTTCATCGAGGAATATTATAGAAGGCTGATTTCTTGTAGCGATTTCAAATATATCCCTAAGCCTTGCCTCGCTCTCACCATAGAATTTGTGTATTACCTCTGGTCCGTTTATCGCTTGAAAATGGGCATTTGTCTCATGTGCCACTGCCCTTGCAAGCAGTGTTTTGCCACTACCCGGGGGCCCTATGAGGAGGACCCCTCTTGGGGGGTCAATTCCCAGCCTTTCGAACACCTGTGGGTATCTAAGTGGGAGTTCAACCATCTCCCTTACCTTTCTAATCTGCTCTCTTAGGGCGCCTATGTCTTCGTATGTTACACGCGATGAGTCTACCTTTCCCTTCGGTTTTCTTCTGAGCTCTATTTTTGTCTCGGAGTCAACTACAACAGACTCTGCGGGTATAGTCCCCAGCACCTGAAAATCCTCACTTCTTGCCCCTGGAAGGGTGATTCTTACCCTATCTCCGACTGTCACAGGGATTTTATCAAGACGGCTTCTCAAATAATCGGTGTCGTGGCCATTAAAAAGCAGGTCATCGCTCAGAGGTGCAAGTAATACCTTTATTGCCCTCTTGGGCTCGACCCTTTTTACAAAGACGCGATCGTCAATGCCAACCCTTGAATTCTCTCTGCTTATTCCGTCAATCTGTATTATGGATTTCTCACGAGATGGCTTTTCTAAAGGCATCACCCTTACGACGGTTCTCTTTTTTCCTCCGATTTCAACTAAATCATACGCATCCACACCAAGCGCGCGCATATCTGATGGATTGACCCTTGCAAGCCCTTTTCCCGCGTCTTTTACCGAGATCTCTGCAATTCTAAGGAGCATCATTTCCTTCGCTGAATAAAAATATTACCGCCCTGGCTGTTTAAGGTCAAGGAAATTCGATTGAATGGAGGCGCAATCTCAATTATACTTTTTGCAACTGCTTGTC
>CAYMEO010000080.1:0-12114 GCA_964389705.1 uncultured Spirochaetia bacterium | reverse complement strand
AACCCGTTGACTTTCAAATGAAATGGGTGTA
This sequence comes from uncultured Spirochaetia bacterium, assembly GCA_964389705.1. Taxonomy (GTDB): domain Bacteria; phylum Desulfobacterota_D; class UBA1144; order Nemesobacterales; family CSP1-2; genus PSLL01. Next base: position 12,083 of record CAYMEO010000080.1, on the reverse strand, counting down.
AATTCCACATTTAGAAATGGTTCTAGACCCTATGGAAGAAGGCAAACTACTTGAAAAGGTGGGACCGCAAAGCCTCTGGCCTAAATTGGTCATTGGTCTTTTAGAGAGTTGAGAAACTGGAGATTTATAGCCAAAGACCGACATGGTAGCAGGGCTGCCCAGGAGGGTTGAATCTTATGCTCGTTCTTTACTGGTTTGTTTATGATAAGTGCTATCTAAGTGTTGTGTCTTTGCGGTCGAGCCTCAGTGGGGATAAATATTCATAAGTTAGGGAAGTGAGAGGGATTTGTTTATAGATTTTCTACTGGGCTCATTACTCATTGTATTTCAAGATTTCTGTTTCACAGTGATTTCTTAAAGGAGAGATTTAGAGAATGAGCAGCCGTTTTGGAGATATACTTGTTAAGGAAGAGGTTATAAGCCTCGATCAGCTTAAAACCGCAATTGAGGAGCAAAAACAAACTGGTAAACGGCTTGGCGAAACACTCCTCAGATTAGGCTATATAAACGAATATGAACTGGTCGCATTTCTCAGCAAGCAGTACAGGGTCCCTGCCATTAATCTCGATGAGTTTGAGATAGCACCTGATGTTCTAAAACTTGTACCCAGAGAATCTGCTGTAAAACATGGCCTTATTCCCATAAATCGCTCAGGATCAAATCTAGTTGTGGCGATGTCAGACCCATCCAATATATTTGCGATTGATGATCTCAAGTTTGCAACCGGGCACAATATCGAAGTTGTGGTTGCCTCTGAGAGGGCGATCAAAAATGCTATTGATAAGTATTACGGATCTAAAAAAGAGGGGAGTGCAAAGATAGAGGTTGAGGATACAGGGGTATCAATAGATCAGATAATGGGGGAACTCCAGGACTTCATAGTAGAACTCGGTGGAGAAGAGGAAATAGAGGTAAACGACCTGGCAAGGGCTTCTGAAGAGGCTCCTGTTGTAAAGCTTGTAAACCACATCCTTATTGATGCAATAGGACGAAATGCAAGTGACATTCACATTGAGCCTTATGAGAAGGACTACAGGGTCAGATATAGAATAGACGGGGTTCTATATGACATTATGCGACCACCTATGAGGTTAAAGAATGCCGTATCTTCAAGGGTGAAGATTATGGCAAACCTCGACATTGCCGAAAGGAGACTTCCTCAAGATGGCCGTATTAAACTCAGGCTCGGCCGCGGTAGGAATATGGAATATCGTGTCTCTGTAATTCCTACAATCTTTGGTGAAAAGGTTGTAATGAGACTTCTTGATAAGTCCTCTCTTCAACTCGATCTGACCAAATTAGGCTTTGAAGAAGACCAGTTAAAGGCATTTAAAGACTCTATTTACAAGCCCTATGGAATGGTCTTAATAACAGGCCCTACCGGAAGCGGAAAGACAACTACTCTCTACTCAGCCCTTATGGAGCTCAACTGTCCGGATGTCAATATTTCTACAGCTGAGGATCCAGTTGAATACAGCCTCCCTGGGGTAAATCAGGTTAATATCCATGAGGAAATCGGGCTCAATTTTGCCGCGTGTCTAAGGGCATTCTTAAGACAGGACCCTGACATAATTCTCGTAGGAGAGATCAGAGATTATGAAACCGCCGAGATCGCGATTAAAGCTGCCCTCACGGGTCACCTCGTGCTCTCTACGCTCCATACAAATGATGCCGCTTCATCCATTACTCGACTCCTAAATATGGGCATAGAGCCATTTCTTGTAACTGCATCTCTAAATGCGGTTGTTGCACAGAGGCTTATGAGAAAGGTCTGTACGGTTTGTAAAGAGGAAGTAAAGGTTTCTCCTCAGGTTTTAATTGATTTGGGGGTGCCACCGAAGGAGGTATCTGAATACAAGGTATATAAAGGCAAGGGCGATAATTGTAAAACATGTCTTGGCACCGGATACAAGGGAAGAGTAGCAGTATATGAAGTTATGGTGCTCACGGAGGAGTTAAAGGAGTTTGTCCTAAGCGGTGCATCTGTGCTTGAACTCAAGCGTGAGGCTATAAAGCAGGGAATGAAAACGCTTAGGCAGAGTGCCCTTCTTAAACTCAAGCGCGGTATAAGCACAGTTGAAGAGGTTGTAAGAAATACGGCTCCTGATAATTAGTCGGATAAAATAGGGAGGTATAATATGGCCGTAACCCTTCATCAACTCCTAAAGATTATGGTAGACAGTAATGCCTCTGACCTCCACATTACAACTGGTTCTCCTCCTATGCTCAGGATTGATGGGAAACTCGTCCCGATTAAACACCCACCTCTTTCTATACCTGAGACTAAAGATATATGCTACAGTGTCCTTACAGATGCACAGAAGCAAAAGTTTGAGGAGAACTGGGAGCTTGATTTCTCATTTGGTGTTCAGGGGCTAAGCCGGTTTCGAGGAAATATTTATATGCAAAGGGGCGCTGTAGCAGGTGCTTTCCGCTTAATTCCCTTTAAGATAAGGGGACTTCAGGAACTTGGGGTTCCGCCTATCGTTTCTGAGCTTGCAAGAAGACCAAGGGGGCTTATTCTTGTTACGGGTCCTACAGGGTCTGGGAAGACGACTACCCTTGCTGCAATAATAGATCAGATAAACCAAGAGCGTCATGACCATATAGTTACTATCGAAGACCCGATTGAATACCTTATGACGCATAAAAATTGCCTCGTAAATCAAAGAGAGGTAGGAAGTGATACAAAGAGTTTTCATAATGCCTTAAGGAGCGTCCTTAGAGAGGATCCGGATGTAATTCTAATTGGAGAGATGAGGGATCTCGAAACTATCAAAATAGCGCTTGTTCTTTCTGAAACGGGTCACTTAACCTTGGCTACGCTTCACACAAACACGGCCGTTCAAACAATAAACCGCATTATTGATGTCTTTCCCCCACATGAACAGTCTCAAGTAAGGGCACAACTCTCTTTTGTTTTGGAGGGGATACTATGTCAGACTCTTATACCCAAGATAGGTGGTGGAAGAGTACTCGCTATGGAGGTACTGGTTCCAAATCCGGCTATAAGAAATCTCATTAGAGAGGACAAAGTACATCAGATTTACTCTCAGCAGCAGATAGGGCAGGAGAAATGGGGAATGCAAACTCTTAATCAGAGCCTTGCCGACCTATATTTAAGAAAGCTTATAACCTACGAGGATGCAATTGGAAGAAGCACGGATCCGGAGGAATTAAAAAGAATGCTCTCTGCTCCAAACACAAGAATGGAGCGGGCAGGCAGATAAGTAGATACAATTGGAAGAGCGATCTTTAACCATGAATTAACCTAAAGATGGAGAGGCATCTGTTTTAGGTTTTTCTGTGGTAAGCCGGGAAATATGAATGATCATTATATCAAGTATACCAATTTTTTATTTCGGCTGGGGGCAGGAATGAGAATTGGAAGGGGACTAAAGGAGTAAAAAGATGGCTGTATATGTATGGGAAGGTAGATTAAGAGGTAAAATCCAGAAGGGACAAATGGAGGCCCCTAGTAAATCGGCTGTGATCGCACGTCTGAGGCAGATGCAGATTCAGCCAATTCCTGATAGGATCAAGGAAAAGGGTAAAATCAGCTTCAGCTTTTTACCCAGAGGGGTTTCTGCTAAAGAACTGGTTGTCTTTACAAGACAGTTATCTACGATGATTGACGCAGGACTTCCTCTTGTTCAGTCTCTTGACGTATTAGCCGCACAGCAGAAGACCAAATTCAAGAGTGTTCTCACTCAGGTGAAAGAGTCTGTAGAGAGCGGTTCAACCTTTGCCGACGCTATTGCTAAGCATCCAAGTGTTTTCAATGCGCTTTATGTAAATCTAGTAAGGGCTGGTGAGGCGGGTGGTGTTCTCGATACGGTCCTTCAGAGACTAGCCACGTATCTTGAGAAGATCGAGAATATAAAGAGAAGGATTAAGGGGGCAATGGTTTACCCTGCTGTTGTTATTACGGTGGCGATTATAGTGGTTTCTATAATTTTAATATTTGTCGTTCCTACGTTTGCCTCTCTTTTTAAAGACTTGGGTACTACGCTTCCCGCTATTACTCAGTTTGTTGTGGATGTAAGCGCATTTCTAAGGAGTAACATAATCTATATTCTTATCGCTCTTGGTATATTGTCCTCTGCTGTATTCTTTTCATATAGGCGTTCCGAGAGGGCAAAAAAGATATTAGATGCCTTTCTTCTCAAGCTCTGGCTAGTGGGCGATCTTATACTCAAAACCGTTCTCTCTAGATTTTGTCGGACTCTTGCAACGCTTACCACAGGTGGTATACCAATATTAGATGGACTTGAAATTACAGCGAGGGCATCTGGAAACAAGGTTACAGAGGAGGCGATTCTTGAGGTAAGGAAGGGAGTAAGCGAGGGAAAAACACTAGCTGAACCGCTTTCGGCAAGACCCAAAATATTCCCATCCATGGTGGTTCAGATGATAGCTGTTGGCGAGCAGACAGGAGCCCTAGATGATATGCTCAACAAGATTGCTGACTTCTACGATGAGGAAGTGGACGCTGCAGTTGCCTCTTTAATGTCTGCTCTTGAGCCGATAATGATTGCCTTCTTAGGGGGAACTGTTGGATTCATAGTAATTGCTATGTATATGCCTATGTTTAAACTTATATCTACACTTTCCAAGTAGAGGGTCCTTTGGCTCTGCAGTTGGGTACAACAAAAAGAACAGTTGGAATTGATATAGGACTCAAGAACTCTGTAGTCTTGAGGGTAATAGTGGCGACTGTTCTTTTAAGTGCCGGGGCGATTATTTATTTTGAAAATGGTGCGAGAAGAGAAGCCTTTTTTTTGGCCTTCATTATGGTTCTTATCTATCTGCTGAGTCTTATATACTTACTGCTTTATCCTATTCTTGAGAATTATCCAAAGTGGTTTGGCACACTCCAGGTTGCCTTGGATCTTGTGCTTGCTTCTGCCGTGATTTCTGTTACGGGGGCAAGGTCTAGTCCCTTTATCTTTCTCTATCCACTTATAATAATATTTGCTGACACGATGCTTACGAGGATTGCAGGATATATCACTGCTCTAGCATCGGGGGTTCTCTATGTCATAATGGTGTTATATCAATTTCGCCTCGAATTTCATTCGAGCCTTAGGCTTCTACCGGTACTTTGGGGAGAAAAGGGATTTGTGTATATATTTTTTAATCTAATAGGCTTTCTCTTAATAGCTATGCTCGGAGGCTACTTATCTGAAAAGATACGTAAAACCGGAAAGGAGCTCAGAGAAAGTGGTGAGAGCCTAAGAATTCTCAAAAACCTACATGAAAACATAGTCCAAAGCCTTGCAAGCGGTGTTATTACGCTTGACCTTGAGGGGAAAATTATATCAGTTAATAAAACGGCACTCGAAATTCTTGGAATTATGGATGTGAATAGAATAGTAGGGGACGACTTGAACCGCTTAATCCCTGGGCTAGGAGTCGGAGAACTTTTATCGAAAAAAAGAGAGGAGATTTTATATTCAATCAATGGAAGAGAACTCATATTGGGTTTTTCTTCTTCTACTCTTCGGGATAGTAAAGATGAGGTGAGGGGGCATATTATAATTTTTCAGGATCTCACAGAAATTAAGAAGCTTGAAGAGCGTCTTAGGCTCTCTGAGAAAAGGGCTCTTTTAGGCCAGCTTGCTGCGGGGCTTGCCCATGAAATAAGGAATCCACTTTCAGTAATAAGTGGATCAATTGAGATTCTTAGACACGAAGTTAAGCCATCCGATGAGAATGCCCGTCTTCTCAAGATTGCCATTCAAGAGGTGGAAAGACTAAATCTACTTGTTGAGGATTTCCTTATTCTTACAAGTCCAATTCAGAAATTATCAACGTCGGTGGATGTAAGCCGAATAATTGACGAAACCGTGGATTCATTCTTAGGCGCTGCAAGTAGGAATGGATTTGATGTAATTGTCAATACTCAAAAAGGGCTATACGTACAGGCCGATTTCCCGCAGCTGAAACAGGTCTTCTGGAATCTCCTTATCAATGCCAAAGAGGCAATGCCAAATGGCGGAAGGATTGTAGTTGAGGCCCATACAGAGGAAAACGATATTGTAGTTAAGGTCTCGGATGAGGGTTGTGGTATAGATGAGAAGACCATATCCAGAATATTTGAGCCGTTTTTTACTACAAAAAAGGTTGGCACAGGGCTTGGTCTTGCTATTGTTCAGAAGGTCATAGAGAGTTATAATGGAAGAATAAGCGTTGTGAGCACTGAGAATAAGGGAACGACTTTTACTATAACCTTGCCCAAGATAGAAAAATTTGAAGAAATAGTGAAGGAATAGTTAATGGGACAGGAAAAAAGCAAGATTCTTATTGTAGATGATGAGCCGGGAATGAGAGAGTTCCTGGAAATCATGCTCGAAAAAGAAGGATATAGTGTTGAGACCGCGGCTGATGGTCGAAAGGCCATTGAAAAGATAGAAAGTAAGGCTTTTGATCTAGCCATTGTTGATATACAGATGCCTGTGATGAATGGTATTGAGGTTCTAAAGAGAATTAACGAAAAAAAGACCGATACAACCGCAATAATGATTACTGCTTTTGCTTCACATGAAACTGCGATAGAGGCTATGAAACTCGGGGCTTATGATTATATTACGAAGCCATTTAAGATTGATGAGATAAAGCTTGTTATAAAAAAAGCCATTGAAAAAAGGAGACTTGAGCGAGAGAATTCTAGACTTAGGAAGGAGCTAGAAGCAAAGTACGGGTTTGGAAGTATAATCGGAAGAAGCCCAGCGATACTCAAGATTTTTGATCTAATAAAAAGGGTTGCAGAGCTTAAGGTAAATATACTTATTACGGGAGAAAGTGGAACAGGCAAGGAGCTTGTAGCTCGCGCCATACACTATACGGGAATAAGGCAGCAAGGTCCATTTGTTCCTGTAAACTGTGGGGCGATTCCAGAGACCCTTATGGAGAGTGAGCTCTTTGGCTACAGACGGGGCGCCTTTACTGGGGCTACGAGAGATAAAAAGGGGCTGTTTGAGGAGGCAGATGGAGGCACTATTTTCCTAGATGAGATTGCAGATTTGCCAATTCATCTTCAGGTAAAACTCCTTCGAGTCCTTGAGGATAAAACTGCCCGACCTTTAGGGAGTACGGAGCCGATTCCCATTGATGTTAGGGTAATTGCGGCCACGAATAAAAACCTTGAAGAAGAGGTTGCAAAAGGGAGATTTCGCGAGGATCTTTTCTATCGTCTGAATGTAATAAAGATAGTTCTCCCACCTTTGAGAGAACGGAAAGAGGATATATCTCCTCTTGCCCTCCATTTTATTGATAAATACTCACGCGAGATGCAAAAGGATATACGTGGAATTTCTCCAAAGGCTCTTGAGGTTCTTGAGAGTTATCACTATCCGGGAAATGTAAGGGAGCTTGAAAATATAATTGCAAGATGCGTTGCACTTGAGACCTCAAATGTAATTCGACGGGAAACACTTCCTCAGCCCGTGGGCGATGTGAATTCTTTTGATATTGAGCCCGTTCTTGCTTCAGCCACCAGCTTGGATGCACTTCTAAATAGTATTGAAAAGAAAATGATAGAAAAAACACTGAAATCAACAGAGGGAAATAAAACTGAAGCCGCAAAACTCCTCGGTATTACACTACGCTCACTTAGGTACAGATTGGCAAAACACGGGCTTTCTGATGAACCTCCAGAAGGGATTGCTGAAGAAGAGAATAGGTAATTTTGTATTTAGCGCTTTGTAGACTATAATGACTTAAAATACATAGGGGAAGAACGTGCAAAATAAGAGATCCTTTAGGGAATGTACATTGCTTTTTCCAACCATTGCTGAGTTTATAACGACAAGAATATATACCCTTAGATGAATCCTGCTATGGAGGATGTCCTACTTTATAGGCACACATAGCCAATTAGAATTTTGTATTACATCTTGTACTTTCCAAAATCTCCCACAGGGATTTTATCGAGAATGTCTGTAAGCTTTTCTTTCTCTTCGTCAATCTCCAGCTTCCTGGATTTCTCGAGTACCTCCTCATTTACAAAAATAGAGGACCCCGTTCTCAGGGCTATTGCTATGGCGTCACTTGGCCTTGAGTCAATTATATGTTCCTCGTTTCCTCTTCTTAGGCGTATCTCAGCATAAAAAGTATCGTTTCTTAGATCAGTGACCTCGACCCTCGTTACTGAGAACTTAAGGGTCTCTATTAGGTTCTTCATTAGATCATGTGTTAGTGGACGAACTCGTGGGGTTTTTTCAAGCTCCATTGCAATAGCGCTCGCCTCCATAAAACCGATCCAGATCGGCAGTATCTTTTCACCCGTAATGTCCTTTAAGATTACAATCGGGGTGTTTGTAAATGGATCTAGCGCTATCCCTGAGACTTTCATTTCAAGAAACATGGTTCACCTCCATTAAATTTTCTATTAGTCTTCCACGAAGAGAATTTTGAAACCCCTCCGTGATTTCCACATTCACGAGCTTGCCTTTAAGCTCCCTTGTTCCAGGAAAATTGACTATTCTATTATGGGTTGTTCTTCCTGAAACCCAATTTGTGCTATTTTTACTCTCTCCTTCAACGAGAACCTCCTCAACTTGTCCAACTCTGCTTAGGTTCTTTTTCAGGCTAATCTCCCTTTGGAGTTCCTGTAGCTCAATTAGTCTTCTACTGGCAACTTCATCGGGTATTATATCCTTAAACCCTGCTGCAGGTGTGCCTGGGCGGGGCGAGAATTTAAATGAAAACGTGCCATCGAATTCTACATCTCTTAGCAATTTCATCGTATCGTTGAAATCCTCTTCTGATTCTCCAGGAAATCCGACAATTATATCTGTAGTGATTGCCATATCGGGAACTGCATCTCTTAACCTACTTATTGTGTCAATATACCACTCTCTTGTATATGTCCTTCCCATCATTTTTAAAATCCTATTTGAGCCCGACTGAACTGGAAGATGTATGTGATGACAAACCTTTGGAATATCCCTTATTGCATCAATTAGTTTTTTTGTTACATCCCTTGGATATGAGGTCGTAAATCGAATTCTCAGAAGTCCTTCAATATCTGACACGATTCTCAATAAATCCCCGAACCTATAGCCATCTGACCTCCATGAGTTTACTGTCTGTCCTATTAGGGTTATTTCTTTTACACCTTTTCCCACGAGATTAGTAGATTCCCTGAGAATATCAGAGATGGGCCTATTTACTTCTTTTCCTCTTACATGTGGAACAATGCAGTAGGCACATGTTTTATTGCATCCCTGCTGTACGGAGACAAATGCCGTAATCTTCCCCGCTTCATGATAGGGCTCGATATCAAAAATCTCTTCGACATCGAATGAGGTTTCAACCCTTCTCTTTTTTTCCTTTTGAGCCTGTGATATGAGCTCTGGAAGCATCGAAATATTTCTTGTTCCAAATACTATGTCGAGATGAGGCATATGATCAAGGAGCCTTTCTCCATAGAGCTGGGCTACACAACCGCCAACACCAATTATTGTATCGGGCTTTCTGAGTTTTAAGTGTTTAAATCTACCAAGGCTGCTTAGTGCCTTTTGATCTGCCTTTTCTCTTATTGCACACGTATTTACGATTACGACGTCGGCTTTTTTCGGGTCATCGGTAAGCTCCATCCCCAAAGCATTTTGGATTCTACTCGAGTCGTATTCATTCATCTGACAACCGTATGTTTCTAAGTATAAATACTTCTTCTCCATATTTGATTAAAAATCTAACGCTTTATCAGGATTAAGTCAAGGAAAATACACAAGTGGAAATATTGGCAAATATAATATCATAAAAATATATTGTAAAATTTATTTAAGCCGCATTTATGCCATTAATTTGGGATTGACATAATTGTATGAATTTAGTAGCATAGGCTAGAAGGCAGGGCTTTTAGAGTATTTTTATTGCTATGCCTTAGTGCAGTTATCAGGGATTGCAATGGGCGTGCAGAAAGAGTAAAGGGGGACGAGCCATGCATAACGAAACAGTAGAGGTAGCTGTATCAAAGCCTAGGGTATTTAGCTGGTATAAGGATATAAATAGAAAACAATGGCTTACCTTTATTGTGGCTTTGCTTGGCTGGACGCTGGATGCAATGGACCTCCTCTTGTATGTTTATGCCCTTCCTAAGATACGCGATACCTGGGCACTCACAGAGACGGAGGCCGCATGGCTTTTCGGTATTACTCTTGCCTCTTCTGCCATAGGCGGTGCACTTTTTGGAATCATCACAGATTATATTGGAAGAATAAGGGGGCTTACTTATTCGATTCTTCTCTATTCGGTTTTTACAGGACTCAGCGCATTTTCTCCAAATGTATATTTCTTTCTGGTATGTCGTTTCTTCCTAGGTCTTGGCATGGGCGGCGAGTGGGCTTCTGGAGAAATCCTGGTAGCCGAAACATGGCCTGCAGAACACAGGGGTAAGGTCATAGGTATGGTGCAAAGTGGATGGGGAATTGGTTATATTCTCGCTGCAACCCTTTCTATTTTAATTCTTCCTCATGCGAATCTCGATATTACACTCCCATTCGTCGGCCATACTTTTATACATAGTTGGAGAGTTCTCTTCTTGATTGGGATTCTTCCTGCTTTTCTCGTGTTTTTTGTATATAGGCATTGTGAAGAGCCAGAGATTTGGAAAACCACTGCGGAGATGAGAAGCCAGAAGAAGCTAAGTGAAAAGGGTCAATCATTTACATTTGTGCAGCTTTGGAGGAGGGACCTTATAGGGTTTACAATCAGAGCTATCCTCCTTACGAGTTTCTGTATGATTGCCTATTGGGGACTAAACACTTGGATTCCCACATACCTTGCAAGCCCTGTTCAAAAGGGTGGGGCGGGTCTTGGATTAGTAAAGGGATATGCAATGACGATTATTATAAGCCTGGGAGCACTTATTGGTTGTAATACCTTTGGTCTTATAAGCGATAAGCTTGGAAGAAGACCTACGTTTGTGGGATTTCTCATAATGATGGCACTTCTGGTTCCAGTCTTTGGTTCTATTACTGAGATACATAAGATGATAGGAGGACTTATAGATATTGAGACTCTAGTGTTAATCAGTGGATTTCCCCTTGGGTTCTTTGGTACGGGATTCTATTCCGGATTCGGGGCTATATTTGCAGAGGTTTTCCCTACAAGGGCACGCGGTACTGCTCAGGGATTCTGTTACAATTTCGGAAGAGGGGCATCCGCTTTGGCGCCTGCTATCTTTGCAGGAGTGGCGGGAATGACGCTTGCGGGACACAAGCTCGGCTATGGCTTTTCTCTTATAACGGCCTCGGTATTTGCAATTCTTGCCGCCATAACGGTTCTTACTTTCCCTGAAACAAAGGGAAAGAAGCTGGACATTGAGTAACTTTGAGGAATGAGTAAGAGATTTTTTACGGTTGAAGAGGCAAATGCCCTCGTGCCCAAGCTTAGCTTTATACTCGAGAGGATAAGAGCACTGAAGGCGGAGATTACTTCTCAAATCCCTGAATTGGAGCCTATTCTCTCTAAGGCGAAGATCAATGGCGGATCCAAAAATGGGATGAATTACATCTCGAAACTCACCCGATTCTACGAATATGTAAATTCCATAACACAGATGGGATGTATTCTTAAGGATATTGATTTGGGACTTGTTGATTTTCCATCTATCCGTGAGGGAAGAGAAATATATCTGTGCTGGAGGCTGGGGGAAGATAGAGTGGGCTTTTGGCATGACTTGGAATCGGGTTTTAGCGGGAGAAAACCGATCTGATTACATTGCTAAAAGTAAGTTATAATAATGCCTGAAAACCGATCTTGCATGCCTAATTACTAGGCAATCTATCATCGGTACCTCTTTAGAAGCTCTTATAAAAGCTAGTACCTAGCACCATAAATCAATGCCATAACAGTGTAAGTAGGCTTTGTAACTCTATTTTCCTTCCTTTGGCACACCTCTTGCCTATTCTGTCTTCAATCTATCCAAATTAAGACATATTAATGTGATTATTATGAGGAGAAGAGAAATGAAAAGAGCAAGGGAAGTAGGAGCAATATCTAAATTTGTGGGGGGACTAAGTGTGGGAGGGTTGAGTAATCTCTTTGTATTGTTTAGTATGGGAATCATTCTA
>CAYMEO010000079.1:0-12127 GCA_964389705.1 uncultured Spirochaetia bacterium | reverse complement strand
TTATTGAGAAGCCTACGGGTTCTCAAGCTCTTCTCTCCTATAGAGTAACCACGTAGCAGGCTAGGAAAAATTATCGAGTTAAATAAAATAAACGAAGGAGGGGCGATTATGAAAAGGATGATAAGACTTTTGGTTTTAGTTTTTATAGGAATTCTTGTGTATTCTAGTGCTTGGGCTGCAGCGACATACCACCAGCTTGGAGTCGATTCTTCTTCCGCTGACAAGTCTAATTTTAATAATTCTCAAGGAGTAGCAACACAGATTTATACTACTAATTCTCAGAACTTTACTGGAGGCGGTGCTCATTACCTCTGGATAGCGTCAGGTATAAAAAGACCTGGCTTTTCGGATATATTCACGCAGATAGGATATTTCCTAGGTTGTAATGGATGCACTATGTATCCATTTATTTTTACATGGGGGTCTGGTATTCCGGGTAGTAATATCTTTAAGATTTATAATTCATATCCCCTTAATAATAATGTGTATCATACATTTTGGTTTCAAACGAACGGAACTAAAAATCCGGACAATACTTACACCTGGAATTTCCTTATTTATGGTCCCGAATATAATGGCATTAACATTCAAGACATTAAATTTGAATCACCTAATTGCGGTGCACCTTACACTACTTCGGAAATAGCTGGTTCTAATAGCCCGTGTAGCGATACTTTAAATGTCACCTATGGGAATGGAACATCAAACAATTACGCTCTCTTTGCTCTCAAGAATGGCGGATGGCAGTATATCAGTCATGCTACTTCCGGTTATGCTTATGGAAACTGTACTAGTAACGTATCTAGCCCAGGTTTCCAAAGGGATAAACGGTAGTTCCACAAACACGTTCAACCTGTTCTAGTTATAGCTGCAGTAGTTGTGGCACAGATTGCCTTGTATGTGGTGGATGTCAGGTTTGGTAAGTAATTAAAATCCGGAGGTTAATGGCAATGAGAGCATGGCTTATATTAATTTCTTTAGTTCTTTTTATGTTAGGTTGTGGAGATAACAATGGAGAAACTGTAAATGATTGCTTTTCTAAAACGTCGTCTAACCCTTGTTTTGATCCTAATGCGGGAGGCAGTACCACAACTGTTACAGATAAAACTACTGACCAAGTCATAGCCGAACAAGAGGGTCAACCGGGCTTTAAAGGAGAGTTACCAATAGCGAGTATTGTCGAAACCGTAGCCTTTGTTGGCACTCCTATTTTCCTACCGTCTGGATGTAAGTGGGAAGAAAACGAACTGGTTATTAAAACTCAAGATGATTGGAACAGATTTAGGGATAGTTGCTTTTTTTCTTTTTTCTCTTCGAAGACAGGAACCACTTTGCCTGATATAGATTTCTCGACTCAGATGGTTTTGGTTTCTATGCAGGACATGGGTGGCTTGGGAACTGAAATCGTATCTGTCTTAGAGTTTAATTTAGATGTAGTTGTGGTTATAAGAGATGATGAAAGTAGCGTACCGCCGCCTGCCCTTGGTTTTCCCTTTCATATTGTTTCTGTGCCAAGAAGAGATTTGCCCGTTAATTTCATAAGGGTAAAGAATGTTGTCTCTCCTTAATGTTTAATTAAAGTCAATCGGTTCTAAGAGTTGCCCTCTACATACCCGTTTTCTCTATACCAATCAATTGTTTTTCTCAGCGCCTCTTCAAGAGGAGTGAAGTTCAGTCCCAATTCTTCTCTTGCCTTTCTATTTGACCCCGCGGCTCCGATCTCCATCGCCCTTATGGCGTCTACGGCAAATTTAGGCGGTTTCCCAGTGAAGAACGATTTTAACTCTGAGAGATGTGCAATTATCTTGATTACGGGCGGCGATATTCGTCTCTCGGGAAGTGGAACACCAGAGATTTCGCTTATCATTTTGAAAATGTCTCCAATCTTGACGTTGTCTCCAACTAGTATGTATCTCTGCCCTGGTTTTCCTTTTTCAGTTGCGAGCATATGTCCCTCTACAGTGTCGTCAATGTAGATGATTGGAATGACACTATCTTCAAACAATATGGCCTTGAGATTGCCGTTGAGAATATCTATGATTGTTCTTCCAAAGGTCTTTAGGTCTCCGGGGCCTATTACAACGCCGGGATTTAAGATTACAACAGGAAGTCCGTGTTCTCTATGGATTCTCATTACCTCCTTTTCGGCCAGGAACTTCGACCTTCCGTAATGACTCTCAAAATCCCTTTTGTGCTCTGTCTGCTCTGTTGCAATCTCTCCTTTAGGCTGTCTTATGGCGGCAAGGCTGCTTGTAAATATTACCTTGCTGATGTTTTCTTTTAGTGCTTCAAATAGGATATTTCTCGTGCCCTCAACATTAATCTTATAGTATATGCTTTTATCAGGTAGCCACCATTGGGCAACGTTTCCAAGGTGATAAAGGGCTTCACACCCTTTCATAACTCCATGCAAGGATGCTTTGTCTGTAGTATCTCCCCTGACGATTTCAACCCCCAGTTTCTTAAGCTCATATGATTTGCTCAGATCCCTGACAAGGGCCTTGACTTTCACCCCGTCTTGTACAAGCCTTTTTACCAAATGGCCTCCGACAAATCCCGTTCCTCCCGTTACAAATGCCTTCATAGTTGACCTTTTAGATTTTAATTTGACTTACTGGCGGGCTAATACCGAAGTGAATTTATAACCCTTGCTAATCAGGAGTTATCAATCTAGGGTCAATAGATTTTAGAGTGCCCACCAAAGCAGAAAAATTCTCCAGCTTACATCTTTTTTTCAATGGAAGACTGATTTCCGTTCGTTCGACTTTTGAGCAAAGAGTATATGCGTTCAAATTCCTGACGCGGGATTATACCTTTGTCGAAGAGTACACCTACTAGGGTCCATGTGAAGCTCTTTTCGTCAATTTCGGCTCCGCCCTGTTTGAGTATTACCACTATGGCATCTATGGCTTCTTGGACGGAATAATCTCCATACTCATTCCTGAAATTCATCTCCATACCTCCCTTTATGCTACTTGTTCCGGCTCAACGGCGTGCCTTTGGGGTTACTTTAAGCCCCAAATACTGTAAGTAACCCGTTTCACATCGCTTTTTAGAGTTTCTACGTGTCCCATCATTGTGTTTATATAATTTATTCGTCTCCTCGTCAAGCCCTTTCTATTAAGTATCTAGTTTTTATAAATGACAGTCAATCGGGCTTTGGTTGGATTTTCCGCTGAGAATAATTTTTAATTTACTTAGGACTAAAACTTTAGTTTTATCTCGAATTTGGCACTTGTATATGTCTATAATTTATTTTTATAAAACCCCTACGGATTCCTAGCTAATTACCAGATTGACTCTTTTTGATTTTTTCAAACTCATCAATTAGTGATTCCAATTTCTCTATATCTATCTCAAACTCCTGTGAAATTCTTCTAAGCTCAGTTGTCGATAATGAGGCTTCTGTGAAGGTAGTCTCAGGGCTCCATCCTTCGCGTCTTATCCGAAGCTGTGCGATATCCCATCGGGAGTAATGGCCAAGCGCATCAAATACGGCTTTTACGGCCTTAATCTGGTTTGCATAGCACTCTGCATAGAGAATTGCATCCTTCTCAAAATTAGGCTCTACCAAATACCTTCCGGCCGGATTTACAATTGCGCTCCCGCCCTGCGCCCAGTCGTAGTTTATATGGTTGCCATCCCTTATATATCGCCATCTCTCGGGGAAGTCTTCATGAGTCAAAAAGCCACATGCGCTGAGGACAAATGCCCCTGCCTCGAATGCGTGTACCCTTATGAGTGATTGAAGAAGCGCGCCTCCGGGGGTTGTATCGGCATCGAGGAGTTTGGTTTCTCCCCTTCTCCAGTTTCCAGGCCAGACCGCGATGTGGAACTCCTCTCCTCTATGAATCATTGCGGCTCTTATAAGGGTCATGTGATTTTCCCAGCATATAAGCCCTCCGATTCGACCGATGTCGGTATCAAACACATTGATATCGCTCCCGTCGCCCTGACCCCAGTAGACCCTCTCAGTGTATGTAGGCATAAGTTTTCTGTGTTTTCCCATAACATTGCCGTCCTTCCCTATGAAAAGAAGCGTATTGTAAACCGTACAACTCCCCAGGCGGTTATCCAATTCATTACAGCCCATTACCACATAGGCCCCGGCCTCTTTTGCAGCCCGTCCCAGAATCTCAGTGTCTTCACTCGGAATCACAACGGAGTTATCCTGAAGCGCAATCATATAATCCGTCCATTCATGGGGGTTCGTTTCATATCCGACTGTATAGTATGCGGGGTATGTAGGGATAAAGGCCTCTGAGAAGGCGATGAGCTCAGCCCCGTTTCTTCCTGCCTCTTTTATTAACATACAGGCCTTTTCTATAGTCCTTTTTTTATCCATAAACACAGGCGCAGCCTGCACAACGGCCACCTTTACCTTCTCTCTGCCACCTAGGATTTTTTTTGTCATCTTTATCCTCTAGTTTTGAAGGGTTGGTTTTTACTGACTTAATATCTGTGATAGAACATAGGGTAAATTGATAGTATTGGCTTCATAGGGGCTTATTTTAATTTTTTCTTTATCCAGAAGTCTTCAACTAAACTCTCTAAGGAGTAATGATGCTTCCGCCTCCGCCTCTGGTTTCACCTGAGGTTCGTGCCTGGGATTGGGCCCGAGAGAGCTTGGCTTCGATTAGTGCAAAAAGACGGTTTTTAAGCCCTTCATCATAAGCACAGACACCCGGAATTATGTATCCCAGGAGGGCAATCTGAAGAAAAAACTCAACATTGGCACGGATAAATTCATCCGGGTATTGAGTGCCGTAGGCACGGGAAATATTGGCATATATTGCCTCCCCAAGCTCGTTTACCACTTCTACAACGCTTTTGGTTCCTCCCGATTGCTGATTCGCCGCAACCCCCATGTTAAAAGCCATGAGTACTGAATTCATCATTGCACTTGGCTGCTGCTGTTGACCTTCCATAATACTACCTCCTCAATATAGATGGTTTATTTTAACAGTTAAATAGATGGATATTCAAGCGAGATTTTTGACCCAGGTTATTGTCGGGGACATAAAAATTCATGTAAACTCATTGTAATGACAGACAGTAACAGTAGAGGTAAATGGCTATTTACCCCTAAGGATAGTAATGGTTGTCATTGTAAAAATACTTTATCAAGATAAGGAGAAAGAAAGATGGCTACAGTTCACGGCGGATGGCTTGTAGCAAAGACCCTACATGAACTTGGGGTACGGGAGATATTTTCACTGAGCGGCGGGCATATAAACCCGATTTATGATGCCTGTGTGGACTTTAACATAAGAATCATTGATACACACCATGAGCAGGCGGCGGCTATGGCTGCCGATGCCTATGGAAGGGTAAAGAGGCAACCAGGCGTATGCTTGGTCACAGCAGGCCCCGGACTTACTAATGCCGTTACAGGAATGGCCGGAGCCTATCTTTCAAATGCTCCGTGTCTCTTTCTTTCAGGGAAATCCGGGATTGAGGAGAACGACAGGATTCCCTTGCAGGATATTGACCAGGAGACATTAGTTAGACCGGTTACAAAATGGGCAAGAACGATTTTTGATACAAGGCGGATTCCCGATTACATAACTACGGCATATAAGAAGGCAATCACTGGAAGGCCTGGACCCGTTTATCTGGGGATGCCATATGAGGTTCTCTATGAGAGTTGTAATGAGGAGGAGGTGGATCGCTATAATACAGCCCTTCCCTATTACAGAACGGAGGCTACAAAAGAGGCTATAGCCCAGTCTATAGAGATGCTTAAGTCGGCACAACGACCAGTAGCGATTGCTGGAAGCGGTGCGTGGTATTCGGGAGCCGATGAGGAATTGGCCCGGTTTATAAATAAGGTTAAGATTCCGACTTTTACACTAAATTTTGGGAGGGGAATTATATCGGACGATCATCCGCTCTGTTTCGGTGCGGGAAGTCCATCTGCTCCGAATGCATTCAAGAGGATAACATCAGAGGCTGATTTGATTATACTCCTTGGGGTACGCTTGAGTCTCTATATTGGATGGGGAAGAACATTTAACCCAGAGGCGAGGGTCATTCAGGTCGATATTGATGCCGGAGAGATTGGAAGAAACAGACCTGCGGATTTAGGAATAGTAGGGGATATAGCCAATGTACTATCTCAACTCTCGGATTATTTGGAAGGGCATTCAATACGGCTAAATTATGACTCTTGGGTAAATCAGGCAAAGGCCTGGCGTGAGGAGGAGTGGAAGAAGGCAGAGGAGATTAGAAACTCGAATAAAACCCCTATTCATGCCCTGAGGGTTATAAGAGAAGTAGAGGACGCTTTGGGCGCTGATGGAATGCTTGTAATTGACGGCGGCGATACTCAAGCATGGACAGATACGACTTATCGTGTGAAAAAACCCGGCCATTACGTAAAGGGCGGGCCTCTCGGATGTATGGGAGTGGGTGTTCCCTTTGCAATAGGAACAAAAGTGGCATACCCTGATAGGCAGGTTGCGCTCATAAGCGGAGACGGTGCAATGGGAATGAATTTTATGGAGTTCGAGACGGCTGTAAGGCACAGGATTCCATTTGTAGCAGTTGTCTGTAATGACCAGTCATGGGGAATGACAAAGCATCAACTCTGGCTCACATATGGAAGAGAGCGGCCAACATTGGGAGTAGAGCTTCCGCTCATTCCATTTCATGAAATAGTGAGGGTCTTAGGTGGGTATGGAGAACTGGTTACGGAGCCTAGCCAACTGCGTGGTGCATTGGATCGTGCGTTTTCTTCTGGGACTCCGTCATTAATAAACGTTACAACCGATCCCGAAGCAATAAGCCCAGCGACGTACGCCATTACTCAGATGATGATGCCAAAGAAGAAGTAGTGACAGATTCAGTGTCTACTCCAATTGAGAAAGAACAAGTGCGAGCAATTTTGGGCTATTTTGATTCATCCACGGTGTGGATAAAAACATGTGGTATGCGAAAATAGATGTTCGCCCCTGCAAAATAAGAGGTTTTTATAGATGTCTGAGAGATTTGATGCAGTCCTTGTAATTGCATTTGGAGGACCTGAAAGGTCTGAAGATATTCGCCCATTTCTTGAGAATGTGACACGCGGGCGCCCGATTCCGAAAGAGCGGATTGAAGAGGTCGCCCATCATTATGAACTAATTGGAGGAAGGTCGCCTCTTAATGAACTGACATTTAGGCAGGTGCGCGGGCTAGAATCTGCATTAAAGGGGCGAGGCCGTGCGATTCCCATATATGTTGGGATGCGTAACTGGCATCCATTTTTAACCGAAACTATAGGCGAGATGAAAAAGGCAAATCTAAGGCGTGCAATCGGCGTCATTATGGCGGCGCATCAGAGTGAGGCGAGTTGGCAGAGGTACCAGCAAAATGTCTCTGATGCTATTGCTAAGACAGGTGCGCATCTGTCCGTTGAATATACGCCGCCACTTTTTGATCATCCTCTATTTATTGAGTCTGTTTCAGATCGTGTTAAGGAGTGCTTTATTCAGATTCCTGATGCCGACCGAAAGGATGCAATACTCATTTTTACCGCACACAGTATCCCGACTTCGATGGCCGATGAGTCGCCCTACGTGGAGCAACTCACCACATCATCGCGACTCGTTGCCGAGCGTCTGGGTCATGAAAATTGGATGCTCGCTTATCAGAGCCGAAGCGGCCGTCCAACCGATCCATGGCTTGAACCCGATGTCTGTGATGTAATTCGTGGGCTTTGTGTCAAAGGCATAAAATATATTGTTGTTGCTCCTATTGGATTTGTCTGCGACCACGTAGAGGTTCTCTATGATCTCGACATCGAGGCTGCTGGGGTTGCTAATGAGGTCGGAATTAAGATGCTCCGTGCAAAAACGGTAAACGATGATCCCAAATTTATTGCGGCACTGGCAGATGTTATTGAGATGCAGATGATGAGCTGAGTTATATAGGGATGAGGCATGTTTTGTTCATATATAACACGGTATTGATTTTCTATACACGCAATGCGAATTGCTATAATAGGCGGCGGTATCACGGGTCTCGCTGCGGCGCATCGGCTCACTGAGTTGCGCTCAGAAAAAAAATTGCCACTTGAGGTTATTCTCCTTGAGGGCAGCGGACGGGTTGGCGGTACGATTGCCACCCGGCATCTCGACGGCTTTATTATTGAAGAGGGACCGGACTCATTTATCACGACAAAGCCCTGGGCACTCTCCCTATGCAGGCGAATAGGGTTGGATCCATACTTAATCTCGACCAATGATAAATATCGCCGTACATTTGTAGTTCATAATGGCAGATTAATACCCATTCCCGAGGGTTTTATTATGATCGCGCCCAGTCGGCTTTTGCCTTTTTTGACCTCTCCCCTTTTTTCATGGCGTGGAAAATCGCGAATGTTACTAGACCTTATAATACCGCGTGCACCAAGGCGAGAAGATGAGAGCTTGGCCTCCTTTGTCACACGCCGACTTGGGCGTGAGGCCCTAGAGCGTGCCGCACAGCCTCTTGTAGGCGGCGTATATACCGCCGACCCGGAGAGGCTGAGTCTGCGCGCAACTATGCCGCGATTCCTCGAGATGGAAGAGAAGTACGGCAGTATTATCAGAGCGATGATAATTGAGCAGCGAGGAGCTCGGAGAGGTCAGAATAATAAAGATAGCGGTGCCCGGTATAGTCTGTTTATGTCTTTCAAGGATGGGATGCAGACGCTTGTAGATGCGGTTTCGGCACGCATGCCTGAGGGTACAATTCGGCTCAATCAGTATGTAAGGGCATTATCTAAGACAAGGGATATCTGGAGCATTCTTATGGATAACGGTGCACAGCTCTATGTAGATGGAGTTATTATTGCCACATCGGCCTACCAAGCGGCGCCACTTTTAGAGGAGTTCGACCCGTCTCTTGCATCGGATCTTAGGAGGATTGAATACAGTTCTTCTGCCGTTATAAGCCTTGCCTATAAACGCGACGATGTACCCCATCCATTAGACGGCTTTGGGTTTGTTGTCCCAGTCGTTGAAAAGCGTCCTATTATCGCCTGTTCGTTTAGCAGTGTAAAATTCGCAGGGCGTGCCCCTGAGAGATGTGTGCTTCTGCGCTGTTTTGTCGGCGGCGCATTGCAGCCAGAGGTTTACAAATGGGATGATTACACGCTGATTGGGGCAATGTGTAAGGAAATGAGAAGTCTGATTGGTATTAAGGCTCAACCTATATTTGCACTCGTGCACCGTCATCCACAATCAATGCCCCAATATCCCGTTGGGCATCTTGATCAGGTATCAAGAATCAATGACAAGGTGAAACGGCACAGAGGGCTTGCGATTGCGGGGAATGCATACGGCGGGATCGGCATCTCGGACTGTATACATTCAGGCGAATCGGTGGCTGAGGCAGCTGTGAATGATATAGGGCGATATTCTAATTGATTTATTGGGTATGTCACCATGACACATTATATTCGGTGTGAACTCCGTGAAGAGTCTCTAAATGATTCGTCGCGGAGCCTGTACTGGGTGAAACGAATGTACTTACAATGGCGACCATAAATGCAGAGTTTAGAGTATTTGTCATGCCCAAATCTTGTTCCCGAATATAGTAATCTCGGGCATCCATTGTTTTGGATTCCCTTCGGAAACATTAAGGAATGACACCTTATAGCAACTAAACTCAAGTGCAGTTCGCCGAGATACTTGTGGAGCCGAATTCGCTGGGTTACGCTATGGTATGGTGGTTATTTCTGCTGAAGTCCTAATCGGGGTGTAATTATTATGATAAGAAGAGATGAAAGGGATGGCTGGATATTAATTAATCAGCATGACCATGCGGAGCTCTCGGGTGAGATAATGAAATACTGGGGAAATAAGGATTTTGCCAGACCCGATAGCGAGGTTTTATTTGCAATTGGAGAGCATGACAACGGCTGGAAGGAATGGGATTCTTGCCCTAAGGTAAATCCTGTGAGTCTTTATCCAATGAATTTCTTGGAGATGAGTCCTTCTGATCAATCCGAGATATGGAGACGGTGTTTTAGAAGACATTTGACAGACCACCCTTATGCCTCGGCGCTGATTGCACTCCACTTTGGAAAACTCAACGAGAAGTCGCTTAATAAAAACTCGAGTAACGGTATAGCCAGGGCTCTACAGTCTGAAATCACCGATTTTGTCTCTGGCATCTTAAAGATCAATATATCAGATTTAAATCTCAATTCACTGCCTATGGATGTTCAAGTGAACCTTAGATTTGTGCAAATTGCCGATATAATCTCACTTACCCTCTGTCACGGCTGGCCTTCAATTGGGATTGAAGATGTCCCACTTGGCTATGACGGCTCGTCAACGGCTCTGAATCTGAAATCAAATGATGGGAGTAACTATGTTATATCTCCTTATCCGTTCTCCCATCCTCTAATTGGGCTTCAGATTGAGGGGCGCAGATTAGGTCAGAAAAGATTCTCTAGTGATGCCGAACTTAGGGAAATGCTAAAAAAGGAGTCTCAACGTGAGATGCTGCGTTTCTCAATTCGGAAAGAATGAATTAGCCATAAATAAAAAGGAAATTCGTTTCTTATTCCTTTCCCATCTGAGGGAAAGGCCAGTATGGGGAATAGAAATGAATGTAACCTCTGCCTTGCACCTTCCCCTCCGTAAAAGAGGAGGAAATGTATAGGTAGATGATTAACATAGAGAGCAAAAACATGACTGCTCTTGCATTTGACGAAATAGATAAGCCGAGCCTCGGCATTATTCGTGATTGTGTGCACTGCGGATTCTGCCTTACGGCGTGCCCGACCTATCTTGAGACAGGAAATGAGGTTGATTCCCCGAGGGGAAGGATATATTTGATTAAATCCGCCATAGAGGGTCGGATTCCGATGGGAGAGGCCCTGGTTAGGCATCTCGATCTGTGTCTTGGCTGCCTCGCATGTGAGACTGCCTGCCCTTCTGGTGTAGACTATTCTCAGCTTATTGAGGCCTCAAGGTCTCAGATTGAGCGTCGTTACAAGAGGCCTTTTGGGGATAGGTTTTACCGCTCAATTTTATTCTCGATTTTTCCGTATCCTAAAAGGCTCAGGCTTCTTCTCCCATTTCTATTTTTGTATCAGGCTGCGGGGATTAGGAGATTAGTTCAATCTTCGGGGATTCTCCATAGGCTCTCTATCAGACTAGCACACATGGCGGGTATGTTGCCGGAGATTAAATCCGCATTTCGCCCTTCTTTGCCTAGTTTAACGCCCTCTAAAGGGAAGAGACGTTTTCGGGTTGCGCTCCTTACCGGATGCGTCCAGAGCGTGCTTTTTCCAGAGGTAAATGAGGCTACGGTTAGGGTTCTTGCCGAAAACGGGTGCGAGGTTGTCATTCCACAAGGCCAGGGCTGTTGTGGGGCACTCTCCCTCCATTCGGGGCGTCTATCCGAATCAAGGGAATTTGCGCGATCAAATATTGAGGTTTTTGAGAACCCAGACTTTGATGTGATTATAGTAAACTCAGCAGGATGCGGATCTGCCATGAAGGAATACGGTGAGATTCTTAAAAGAGATTCACGTTATGCTGAACGTGGAGAAAAGCTCGGCAAAAAGGTAAAAGACATTATGGAATTCCTCTCAGACATTGGGATTCAAGGAGAATTAAAGGAATTGAAACTCAGAGTCACATATCAAGATGCATGCCATATAGTCCATGCGCAGAGGATAAAAACGCATCCAAGGAAAATAATAAATCAGATTCCCGGAATTGAATTTATCGAGCTTCCCGAATCCGATATATGCTGTGGGAGCGCGGGGATTTATAATCTCGTAGAACCTGAGATGTCGGAAAAACTCCTCAAGCGGAAGATCTCCAGACTCAAAGAAACAGAAGCCGATGTCTTAGTTGCCGGAAATCCCGGATGTCTCCTTCAGATTGGAATGGGCATCAGAGGATACGGTCTAAACATCAAAACCGCCCATCCAGTTGAGCTACTCGATTGGGCATATAGGGGGAGTGTTGTCAGATGAAAATCTTTTACGATAAAGAAGTAGATGCTGCTTAAATAAGACTCTCCAAGCAGAAGCCTTCAGGGGTGGGTTGTAGAGATTGCTCAATGCATCAATTGGTATAACCGATACAGGACAGATTGTCGGTATAGAGATATTAGGATGCCTCAGAGAAATTGGTCATTG
>CAYMEO010000078.1:0-12135 GCA_964389705.1 uncultured Spirochaetia bacterium | reverse complement strand
TCCTAAAAGAGTTGTGCCGCTCCTTTCACATCCGCCAATAAATACCGGTACCATAATATTACTCTAATACGATATTCAAATGTGTAAAATTGAAAACTAACCGCCCCTTTGCCCCAGTTTAGAGCTTATGAAAGCTTACGCTGATTCGATGATTCAACAACTTCTTTACCAACTGCCCTCGGTTCTTTAGAAGCCTCTCTATTCTTTAAGACCATATCAAAAAAGTCCCCTAGCCTATTTTCTAATTCATCTACCTGCTTGAGCACATCCTGTATCTGACTATCAAGCTCCTCAGCCTCAAGATTGATCTCTTCACACCTGCGCCACTCTATGATGTGTCCCTTTATATGTTCAAAGGCCTCGTGCACCGTTTTCATATCATCGGCTATATGGAATACGCTCGCAACAATGGTCTTTCTTTCTCTTTCCTGGTTTATAACCCCAATCCAAATGATTGCCCCAATTAACGCTATAAGCAAAACCCCCTGAACAACCGTCGTCTCAAGCGTCGGATAGATTCCAAGAATATCCACCTGAGGGATGAAATTTAGAGGAGTTATTTCAATTATTCCGGCTTCCTGAAGCCCTCTTATCCCCTTTCCGGCGAGAACAAAGGAGAGAAAATAGAGCAGAAAGCTCGTGATGCTGAAGAAGTACTTAAGGGGAATCCTAAGACCGAGTTTAAAAATCACCAATACGAGACCTATAAGTAAGACAGCCCCGGCAATGAGCCCCCATATAACGGCGTCTTTGGAGTTATCAGCCTGAAGCCACAGGGCTTGGTAAAAAAGTACGCTCTCAAATGCCTCTCTATAGACGGCGAAGAATGAGACGCTTGCAAGCGCAAATAAGCTCTCTTTTGAAAGCGCTCTTTTCACCTTACCTTGGATGTACTCCTTCCACTTTTTAACCTCTATTTTCGTAATAAGCCAATAGCTCACATAGAAAAGAACCCCAGCTGCAAAAAGGGAGGTCACACCCTCTATGGTTTCGCGCTGCGCGCCGCTTATTGATATAACGGTCTGGGCTAAAAACCACGTAATGAGCCCCGCAGCAAGAGCCGAAATCCACCCGAGATGAACATATTTGATAGCTCCCCTTGCACCCGTTGCACTGAGGAACGCAAGCACTGCCGCAACTATCAAAGCTGCCTCAAGCCCCTCGCGTATAAGAATTGCAAATGAGTTTATAAATGAAAGCGCCTTGCCAAACGGTTCATTACTCTTAAGTAGAATAGAGGCCCGGTTGAGATCGCTTTCAATCTCTCTGTGAAGGGCCTTTACCTCTCCAATTGGTCTTTCATCCTTAATCAGTCCTCTAAGTTTTACGAATTTCGCCTCAAGTGAGAGACCAAATCTCTGGTCTTTTGAAATAATCATAGGCTCTACCTTCTCAAACTCATTAAGATAGGCATCAAGTGCCCTATCAAATGCTTCCTTTTTATTTCCCCGTTCGTATAGATCCACCGCCTCATTGAGAATAGAGCCCGTTGCGGCCAATGGGTCTTCTTTTTCGTTTTCGATTATCCCTCTTCTTAAGAAGGCAAGAGCCTTGGGCATGTCTTTTTCATCCCCGATGTAAGGCTTAAGCCTATCTGAAATCTCATCATCTGAGAGTGTAGCAAGGGTCTTCGGATCCTTCATCTTCTGTGGAATATTGGCTACCTTAAATATTTTCTCTCCTTCCTCACTCTCCTTCTCACTGAATCTGAGTGAAAAGACATAGAATGCGATATTCCATTTATCATTCTCAGAAAGTGTCGGGAATTCAGGCATATCGGTGTTTGCAATACCGAATGTCATTGCGTTAAAGACCTTAAACGGAGAAAGCCCACCCATATTCCCCCCATTTGTAAAGTCCATAGGAGGTGAACCAAGTCCAGAAGCACTGGGACCATTTCCCGCACCGATTACGCCGTGACACTCAGCACAGTCCTTTTCGTAAAGGCGCTTTCCTATTTTAAAAGAAGGAGGATTCGTAGGATATGGAATTATGTTATAGGCCAAGATGAGTTTATTGCTTATATTTTTTGATATTAATTCAACCTCTTTATTCGGGGATTTATCCTCTATCTTCTTTTTAAGACTAATTAAATCAGATTTGATTCCCGCCTTATCTCCACCCGAGGCTTTTAGCTCAGAAAAGATATCAATCACATCGGAAGAGAACACAACCATCTCTTTATATTCTCTTTCATCTACAACCCTCCCGTTCTGAACTGCATTTCTATAGTCGCTTCCGATATAATCTATAATGGAGAGCAGTCTTTCAGCTTCCCCGGCATACGAATTGGAGACTAGGAGAAATAGAAAAAAAAGAGCCGTGTAGAGAAAGGAGGTGATTAGAAGAGCAATCTTACACCTAATGCAGTTTCCTAAGTGATTTCTGATCAAGCTCCCAGTACATATCCCCATATATTAGGCTCTATGAATTTAGATTTTTAAATTGAAAATAAATTTCAAATTGAGATTACCATGTAAAGAAACAGTGTCAAGGATTGACAAGCCTCTATTTAGCCGTATATTTATATTCAACGCTTTCCAATAAAGGCAATGGGGTTCTGCCTTTAACCACTGCCCCGACCGGGGTAGTTGATGACTCCTACAGAAACTAACCAATCATGGCTAGATCGCAGATGTAGGAGTAAATCAGTGAGATATATCATTGTTAATTACATCTATAACCAATTAAAGATTAGTCTCAACCCATCATTCTATTCCCCATCTCCAACTAAAAACCTCAAGCGATGGCGTTCGCGGTTTTTACTATTGAAGCCCTTCAGACATCTGGAACTTAAACTGGCATCATCAAACATATCGGAGGTACTATAGTGACTCATAGAATCCTCTTTAATCTAATCCAAGTCCTGGTGGTGATGGTATTTGCGCCTTTGGCAAAGGGAGTGCTCAATCGCCTCGAAGAGCAAATCCAGTCCAAGCGTGGACCCAGTATCTTTCAGCCCTATAGAGACATTTGGAAGCTATTCCATAAGGATGAGATTGTCCCCGAGCAGAGTTCTTGGATCTTTCGATTCACTCCATACGTTGTATTTATTACCCCGATCTTTGTGGCTCTCCTTATTCCAGTACTTACGGCGTACCCCCTCTTCTTCGCTTTCATGGGTGATATGCTGGGCGGTGGATTCATACTGGCACTAGGCGGTTTCTTTGCAACACTCGCCGCCGTGGACACCGGCAATCCATACGGCCCTATGGGAGCCAGTCGGACAAGAATGGTTAGCTTCCTCGCCGAGCCGGTTTTCATGATTGTGTTCTACACAGTTTCCTTTGTAGCGAGCTCTACAATACCATACATTGTCCAGAAGCAATGGGTGATACCTTTGACCAACTTCTTCGAGCCCTCGCACGTGCTTCTGATGATTGCATTTATGATGCTAATCCTCGCTGAAGCCGGGCGGATTCCAGTAGATAACCCATCTGGACACTTTGAGCTGGCTATGATTGATGAATCCAAAGGGCTGGAGTATTCCGGTCGGGGAGCAGCCCTTATGAAGTGGGGAGGCAGCATGAAATTCTTTGTGCTAACCTGCATCTTCCTAAATGTTCTAGTCACACCTTGGGGTTTGGCTGAAAAACAAGTGCTATGGCAGGTTTTGCTTTCTATACCATTGATTCTCTTAAAGGTATTTGTGCTACTTTTGCTCATCGTGGTCATAGAGTCTTCGCTTGCCAAGCTAAGGCTCTTTCGCATCAGTGAGTTCATGGGAGCGGCCTTCATCACTTCAGTGGCAGCCATGATCGCTCAACTCTTTACGACATAGGAGGTTAATGTGCTAGACCTAAGCTCGACGTCACCGATCTTTAGCCAGTTAAATGCCTTAGTGGGAGGCTTATTTCTTCTTAGCGCCTTCGGACTCGTGATAGTACGCCAGGCGCAGGCATGCTTATTGATATTTATCATCCAGTCAATTCTCTTATCAATCTCAGCGTTTCTTTTGGGCTACAGGGATGCCTCTTTTCATCTGCTTGCTGTTGGCGTCCTCACATTGGTAATCAAACCAGCCTTAATTCCCTGGCTTCTACGCCGCACAGTTAGTCAGGAGATATATACATACCGTGAAATCTCTCAGGTTATAAATATTCCCTCCTCACTGCTCATTGCCCTGGCACTTACGCTTTTCTCTTATTTCTTTGCCAATTCCCTTTTAATCATAGTTGATGGGAGCTTTGCAAAGGTAAATCTGCCTATAGGCATTGCCGGGCTTCTAATCGGGGCATATACGCTCATGGTCAGGCGGGAGGCCATTCCCCAGTTGATCGGCGTTCTGGCAATGGAAAATGGAGCCTTTTTCGCTGGTATTTCTATTAGCCCCGACCTGCCGCTCATAGCGGAGTTGGCCGCGGCATTCGACGTATTAATCATCGCTTTAGTCATGGGCATTTTAACCCGAACCATTCACGAAAATATTGGAACCACAAAAGTCGGTGCCCTGACAACCTTGAAGGAGGAGCCAAACCAATGATACTGATTGTCATACTAGTAATTCCTCTCCTTGCTGCAGGACTTTCATTGATTCCTCTTGGCAGAAGGTTTGCCCCGGCTGTAACGCTGATAGGAGCTGTGACCGTATTGATTGCATCCCTGAACGTGGCGCTTCGAGTCGCTTCCGAAAATCGGGTTGTAATGATTGAGAACTGGATGTCATGCGATGGTCTCAGCGCGCTTGTGCTGTTACTTATCGCTTTGGTTGGTGTAACCGCCACCCTCTTCTCATGGGGTTATGTGGAGAAAATCAACTACGGCAATGGTCATGAGAAATTGCGATATTACTATGCCAACTACAACCTGTTTCTCCTGTCTCTGCTGGCGGTTCCCCTTTTTGTAGAGCTGGCATTGGTTTGGATTGCCGTTGAACTGACTACACTCCTTTCAGTCCTGCTTGTCGGATTTGAGAACACACGTGAAGCCCTGGAGGCTGCTTGGAAATACATTGTGCTGACATTGATGGGAGCCGCCATCGCCCTCCTCGGTTTTCTTATACTCTTTTGGGGATTGCGTGCCTCGGGTGGCAGCATTTACACATGGGATGGGCTTATCGCTGCCGCACCCAATATGCCCCCTGTTCTGCTTCAAACCGCCTTTCTCCTGATACTCGTTGGCTTTGGCGCAAAGGCAGGGCTTGTTCCTCTGCATACATGGCTCCCGGATGCCCATAGCCAAGCCCCGTCGCCCGTGTGTGCACTACTTTCCGGTGTAGAGACTACTGCCGTGTTATACGCCATTCTTAGAATGATTCCCATACTCAATGCCGTGCCTTCCCTTCGAGCTGGGACATGGGCTGTTGTCTTCGGTCTAATTTCCGTGGGTGTAGCGGCATTCCTGCTACTTCAGGTGAGGGATTATAAACGCCTTTTTGCCTATTCTACTGTGGAGCACATGGGGATTATTCTTGTCGCAACGGGGCTGGGTAGTTCAGCAGCCCATTATGGTGCCGTTTATCAGATATTGAGTCATGCCATTACTAAGTCCTTCTGCTTCTTCGCTGCCGGTGCCGTTCTACTGGCTGTGGGAACACGTGAGATTACGTCAGTCCAAGGACTGATCCGAACTTCTCCAACCGCCGGGATAGCCCTGCTTTTTGGTGGACTCGCGATTTCTGGAGCACCTCCATTCGCAGTCTTCTTGAGTGAGTTCTCCATTCTCAAGGCAGGGCTATCCAACAGTCAATACATAGCTGTGGGCCTTCTAGCCCTCTTTATTGTAATTGCCTTCTTCGGCATCATGCTCCACATCAACCAGATGGTATTTGGCCAGCCTAATGTAATCCCCGAAGGGGTTAATCTGCCGACAAGCTGTGTTATGGCACTAATTTTATCAGTTATTCCTATAGTTGTATTCGGCCTGTATGTGCCGGGACCACTCCATGAGCTGCTGCACCTTGCGGCTAATTGTCTAGAGAGGTGATATGATATGGAACTTTCTTTAGATAAGTCCATCAGTTCCACAACCAATCTCATGACCGTTTCCAAGATCGCTGAAGAGCGCTGGCCGGGGAGAGTCCGATCCAGACTCGATCCAAAGAGACCGTTGTGCTATCTGGAGTGTAATTCAATCGAGATACAGGCCGTATGCAACTGGTTATTTAATGAATTAGGCTATGCATTCGCCAGCCTGGTGGTTGAGGATACCCCATCGCAGTGGCTTCTTCGGTATCTCTTTTACAGCGACCCTAATGCTGGTCAGGTCCACGTTCTTATTCGGTTAGATAAGCCCCAACTGACTGTTCCCAGCATCAGTGCCCATGTGTATGCCGCAGACTGGCATGAGAGAGAAGCCGAGGACCTCTTCGGCTTAGAATTTGAGGGACACCCGCGATTAGGGGACTTTGTGCTCCATAACGATGAGTGGCAGGAAGGTGTAAATCCCATGCGCAAGGACTTTGACGCGAGAAAACCCTATACTCATCGCGAGCCGGATCCCGACTGGCGGCCTCTCAGAATCGTTCAAGCACCCGGCTCATTCTTGATGCCTATCGGTCCAATCTACTCCGGGGCAACCGAATCTACACACTTCCTTCTGGAGACAGTAGGAGAGGATGTGATTCGTGTCATTCCACGCCCGTTCTACAAGTATCGAGGCATAGAGAAGATCGCAGAAGGACAATCAGTAGAGCGCGTGTTACTTCTATCTGAGCGTTTTTCGGGCACATCGGCCTTTGCTCACTCACTCGCCTTCTGTCAGGCAGTGGAAGAGATTTGTAAAACCGTAGTTCCGGCACGGGCACGGGCCCTGCGCATCCTACTTGCAGAACTGGAGCGCCTCCGTCATCACGTGGGGGCAATCAGGGAGATATGCGATTCAACAGGTCTGGTCGTCGCTACAAGTCAAACTGCTATCCTGGAAGAAGAGCTTCTCCGCCTCTGCTGCAACTTCACAGGGCATCGCTATCTCTTCGGTCTGAACATCCCAGGCGGGCTCTCGCGGGATTTCAGCGAAGAAGCATGTAGGGAGGTTACTGGGTATACCAATGCTCTACTGGAGAGGTTGCATGAGTTGGAAGAGATGCTTCGTTTCTCCAGCAGCTTTCTCGATCGGCTGGAGGAGGTGGGAATTATCTCCTATAACAATGCCCTTAACTATTGCTTAGTTGGTCCCATAGCCCGTGCTTCTGGCATCACTCGTGATCTGCGCAAATCTCAACCTTATTCGGGATATGATGATATAAAGTTCTCCGTGCCGTATGAGCAAGAAGGGGATGGTTACGCCCGCCTCCGAATTCTTTTTGCCGAGTCAGAACAATCCGTCCGGATTATTAATCAGGTTGTGTCGGCTCTTCCTAGTGGAGCGGTCATTCCTCGGATGTTTGAAATAGCTCCGGGAGAGGCACTGGGATGGGTGGAGGCACCGCGCGGCGCGGCGTTTCATTGGGTCCGAATTGGTGAGGACGGTTTGATAGCGCGTTATCGTATAACCACACCATCATTTACAAACTGGCATGGGTTTCGCTTAGCCGCTGAGAGCTTTGCCTTTCAGGATTTCCCAATCATTATGGCCAGCCTGGGGCTTTCGGTTGCTGAATGCGATCGCTAATAACCTACGAAGAAAAGATTGTTTTAGGGATGAGCGGACAATACACCCGCTTAAAAATACGATTAGAGATGGCCAATATAAAAAACAGGAGATAAATATGAGCAATTGGGTTTTCAAAGGGCTACGTACGGGGATTAAAACAACATCTTATCCCGATGGAGAAGAGACAGCTTCTGGAGTTTCTCCGGGACTGCCACGCGGTGGAGGGTTTACAGAATATGAAGCCAATTTGATAGCCTCGAGTTGCCCAAATGAGGCACTCAGACAGGAGGGCCGCAAGGTCATAGTGGACTATAGACGCTGCATACACTCTTTCCGTTGTGTGCGCGGTATACAGACCCCGATTAATTGGCAGTCGGACTACGAATGGGCGACATCTGTATCCAAGGATGATGATCCCAATCGGAGGCTTGGCAAGGCCTTTGCGCGCTCTGCTCATATACTCGTTGTGGATTCAGGCGATTGTGGGGCATGCTTAAATGAAATCAAGCAGCTAAACAATCCATTCTACAACATGCACCGTCTGGGCTTCTTTATCACACCCACGCCGAGGGATGCGGATATTGTCATGGTGGTAGGTCCCGTCACGGTTCATATGCGACTGCCCCTACTCAAGGCATATAACGCTATGCCCACGCCCAAACGAGTCATAGCGGTCGGGGCGTGTGCCCTATCGGGCGGCGCCTTTGGCCCGAGTTTTATTTCGGGCGCGGGTGTTTCGGATGTCCTTCCAGTGGATGTGGAGATACCAGGCAATCCGCCACCGCCACTGGCTATACTGCATGGGCTTCTGGTGGCGGTTGGACGCAGGCCATCGGCATTGCTGATCTCGACTGAAGACACTGGAAAGGAGGTAAAAACATCTTGATAGAGGTCGGACATCTTATTACCCTCTTTTTTGCACTCTGCGGCATTGGCACAGTCGTGGCCGCCATACTTCCTGACCGTCGGAGCCTGCAAACCCTGATTTGGATCGCCCCTTTAGCCTCGGTTGTTATCTTATGGGCCAGTGGTGAAATTCTTTTCTTAGGAAGCCCATTTCAGGCCCAACTTTGGACATTGACCCCAGTGGGAACACTAACCTTGACTATGGATCGCCTTTCTGCGCTCTTCGTTTTTATCACTGGCCTGATTTTTCTGCCCGTTTCCATATTTTCGGCACAATATATGACCAGACACCTGGGCCGCGAGAGCCTGAAATCATTCAGTGGTCTTTATCACGCGCTGTTTGCTTCCATTGTCTTAGTTTTAGTTGCTGCGGACATTTTTTCATTCCTGATTGCCTGGGAAACGATGTCAATCCTTAGTTATCTTCTGGTCAATTATGAACATGAGCATAAATTTTCTGGCTATCTGATGCTGGCTATGGGTGAAGCGGGCACCATAGCTGTGGCGCTCGCACTGCTTGTCCTGGCGAAATCATCAGGGGCTATCGACTTCATATCGTTGAAAGATGGCGCGGCTGGGCTGGGGGCAGGTGCCCGCTGGGCCGTATTTTTACTGTCATTCTTCGGATTCGGAATCAAGGCGGGTTTGGTGCCCGTTAATATGTGGCTGCCTAGAGCATATGCAGTAGCTCCTGGTGGCTTCATACCTGTATTTGCTGGAACTATGCTGAATTTGGGCCTTTATGGAATCGTACGCTTAAATTTAGACCTCCTTCCAATAACCCAAGTTGGACCAGGGCTGATTACATTGATTATCGGAACGGTCTCGGCCTTGGTAGGTATACTCTATGCCACTATCGAGAACGATATGAAGGGGATGTTGGCTCATAGCTCGATAGAGAATACAGGCATCATTACCGCTGGACTCGGTGCTGGTTTTATATTCATAGCCTCCAAACATCCTGCATTGGCAAGTATCGCTTTCATTGCTGCCCTCTATCATATGGTCAACCACTCGCTCTACAAGGCGCTTCTCTTTCTCGGAGTGGGAGCAGTAAATACGAATATTAGTGTACGGGATATGAATCGTCTAGGCGGACTTATTAAGAAGATGCCCTGGACAGGGCTTTTCTTTTTGATTGGAGCGCTCTCTATTTCTGCCATGCCACCCTTCAACGGTTTTGTAAGCGAGTGGTTGACTCTACAGACACTATTGCGAAGTGCAGAGCTACAATCCACTGCAATCAAGATCGTATTTGCTCTCTCCGGCGCGGGGCTGGCGCTTACGGCAGCGCTCGCGGTTACGTGCTTTGTTAAAGCATTTGCTATGAGTTTTTTGGGTATGTTCCGATCTAAGGAAGCCGAGCAGGCCGTGGAGGTGTCCGGCTCAATGACTGTGCCTATGGGAGCTTTGGCTATTCTGTGCCTTGTCCTGGGTGTACTGCCCACTTATGTCATTCCGCTGCTCGATCAAACTCTCATGCCCTTGACCCATGCCAGTGCTGTGGATGCTTTAGTACCCCCTTTCTTTACCACGAGTTCTGAGAATCCTCAGTTACCGCCCGGGTTTGTATCAGAGTTCCACGACTTGGGGGCACAGTTGGGACACAGTGCCTTGCCCGGGCAGGGGTTGGTGGTATTGCACAGAGGCTCAACACGCAACCCGGTTGTTTTTGCTATGTCCACTTCATATACCTTCGTTGTTCTGCTCCTATTACTAGGACTGAGTTATGTAGTCATCCGCTGGCTCACTTACTCGCGGACTGTTACACGATGCACGTGCTGGGATGGAGGAGTGCGTCGGCTACTGCCAGAGATGACCTATACTGCTACTGGGTTCTCAAATCCTGTGCGCGTGATATTCGAGGCCGTATTTCGCCCCTCGGCCAGAGATACGAAAGAAACCGTAGCCGCACATTTCCGAACGGCCATACGCCGCACATACAAGGAGGTTCATGTGTTGGATCGGCTAATTTTCGGCCCTTTCACAGCGACAATGCGGAGAATCGCTCGGTTCTTGGCAATAATGCATCATGGAAGAATCAATGCGTACGTGACATATGTTCTCCTTACCCTACTGGTGTGCTTGGTCATCGCACGATTCTTACAATAAGATATTGATGGAGTACTCGACTATGAACATACAGACTAAGGCTATTGTTCGACCTATGCTCCTTGAGTTGGCCAAGGCCATTGAAAGTGCCACTATTTTTTCCTCATCGTTGTTGGTGTAAAGCTCTATATCATCCAATATTCAAATTCTTTAATGAATTTTAAGTATTTGACCTTTTCCTTAAATTGGCGTCTACTTGATCATCATTTGACAGGTTTTAAGGAAAACATTAATATATAATTATATAACTATGTATTTATGTATACTAACTAATCTATAAAGTAAAGAGATTATTCATGGCTGACAATCATACACTTAAGGCTAAGTTATTTCGAGGTTTCGCCGATCCATCTCGGTTAGCAGTTCTTGAAGCCTTAAGAAACGGGGCAAAATGCGTCTCCGAGATTGTCGAGATTACCAATCTTTCCCAACCTAATGTCTCGGCACACCTAGCCTGTCTTGAAGACTGCGGACTTGTGAAAAAAGAGAAAAAGGGAAGATATGTCTATTACCAAGTGACCAATAAAAAGGTGTTAAAGCTCCTTGCTGAAGCCGAAGCAATACTTACTAAGTTAGGAGGGAGAATCTACCGCTGTACTAGGTATTAAGTGTTATGACATTTCTGGGTATCGCTATGCAAATTCCAAAAGAATTCATTTCCTTAACACTTAAGGTCAGCCCATACTTTCTAATTGGCGCGGTCTTCGGTGCGATTCTTCAAACATATATAAGGAGAAACTTAACACTCAAATACCTTAGTCGAGGTAACTTTTCGGTAATAAATGCAACTATTCTGGGCGCTGTTCTTCCGGGCTGTGCCTGCGCTACAATGCCTATAGCAGACGGACTCAAAAGACAGGGAGCTAATCTAGGAACTATAACAGCCTTCATTATGATGTCACCTCTTTTAAGTCCCATCACTATAGCGATGACCTACGGAATGCTTGGCTGGGAAATTACAGTAGCAAGAGTAGTATTTCCGTTCATATGCAGTATAGCCGTTGGTGTAATCCTAAATCATCTCGAGAAATCTAGAGTTCCCGGATTTAGTATTTCGGTCTCTAATCCTAAATCTGTGCAGGGTCTCTCTATTAAAGGGAATTTTGTGCTACCTAAATCCTGCCGTCAAGAAACAAAAAGAGACTTTTGGGGGAACCTAGTATCAATAGTAATAGGACTTTCTAAATACCTCCTAATAGGAATGCTGGTTGCCTCGATTTTAAACACAATTATTCCTGAGGATTCGATCTCTAAGTACATCATATTTTCAGGGTTCTTAGCGTATCTATTAGCTGCCATAGTAGGGATACCATTCTATGTTTGTGAAGGAGAAGAGGTTCCTATAACATCCTCACTTCTAAAAGCCGGATTAGATATTGGGCCGGCTTTTACATTTCTTCTGGGTTCAGTTGGCACATGCATACCGACTATGATTATGGCTCAGAGAATTATAGGTAAAAGGGCAACGCTATTTTATATATTAATCTGGTTTGTGTTTGCCATTGGGTCTGGATGTTTGCTGAGTTTTATCTCCTCCAGCTTTCCCTGACTCCATAAGCATATAATTTGCAAAGTTGAAGCTTA
>CAYMEO010000077.1:0-12204 GCA_964389705.1 uncultured Spirochaetia bacterium | reverse complement strand
CTGACCTATTGCTTTCCCGAGAGGGATGAACGGATTGTACAAGGGGCGGTTTTAAAACAACCTTAGGCTATTATGAATATATCTAATGAAAATAGGCTCTTACTTTACTGTACTCAGACCAGAATTCCCAAAGAGAGATTAACTCAGGTTAGGGAACTTGTTGGGCGTCAATTGAACTGGCAGAACGTATTAAAATCTGCCTATTATCAGGGGATTGCTCCACTACTATACCGTAATCTGAAAGATATTAGGGATATTCCCCCGGAGGTCATAAGTGCACTTAAAAAGGCATACTATGGGAATATGGCCAGGAATATGTATCTCTATACAGAGCTGCGCAGGATTTTGGAGGCATTTGGTGAAAAAGATTTAGGGGTTATTGTCCTTAAGGGTGCGGCCTTAGCTAGAGGTGTTTACGGAGATATTGCCTTAAGACCAATGGGGGATATTGATCTACTAGTAAGAAAAGGGGATTTGGATTGTGCTGAGCAAATCATGTCTGCTCTTGGCTATATGACTCAGTTAGGTAATCAATCTCAAGAGTGGTATAGACAAAATCACTTTCATTTGTCACCTTATGTTGCTCCAAATAGACCTGTAATAGTAGAGATACATCATCATATCATAGATCATCCTTTGCAAATAGAAATTGATAAATGGTGGGAAAGGGCCAAAGAGATAGAGGTCGCTAATTGCAGGATGCTAATACCATCTGCTGAGGATATGTTGTTTCATCTTTGCTTACACTTATTTAATCACGGTTACAATAACTATCTGTTGAGGGGACTGTGTGATATTTCTGAAACTCTAAGGTATTACAGAGATAAGTTTAACTGGACGGAGTTTCAAACAGAAGTCAGTAGATATGGGTTTAATAAACTAGTGTATTCCATATTGTATTTGGTAAACAAACTTTACAGAGTTGATAGTAGATTGACGAATCTGCTTATGTGTTTTGAGGCTTTCATTGACCTAAAATTGGTGTCACTTATAGAAAAGCAGATTTTCACCGAAGAGGGGGCTTCTCCAAGTATTCCTAGCCCTCTTGTTCAATGTTTAGCAGCAGATAAATTGAGAGATAAGATAAGAATCTTATTTGATAGAATATTCCCCACACGTGAGGTTATGTCTAACCGATACTCAATTCCTCCATCGTCTAGAAGGGTCTATTTTTATTATCTAGCCCGTCCTTATAAGCTGTTTCTAAGGTATGGAAAATACATTTTTGAGATGTGTAGATAGAAAGAGGATTATAATTGTTTTACTCTATAGAGACACAAAATCTTACTAAAAGG
Organism: uncultured Spirochaetia bacterium; assembly: GCA_964389705.1. Lineage (GTDB taxonomy): Bacteria > Desulfobacterota_D > UBA1144 > Nemesobacterales > CSP1-2 > PSLL01. The sequence continues at coordinate 10,909 of CAYMEO010000077.1, read as the reverse complement.
TTTCCACAGGCAAAAGGATACCTTGATTTGTTTTTATACCCTTTTAGGAGGAATGAGATTACGGCTCTTAATAATGTAAGCATTCAGGTAAAAAGAGGGGAGTTGTTTGGTCTTCTTGGTTCAAACGGTGCTGGCAAAACCACACTTATAAAGATTCTCTGTACATTGGTTCTTCCTACCTCTGGAAAGGCTTTTGTTAATGGCTTGGACATTACAAAGGATGAAAGGAAAATAAAAAGCAAGGTAGGTTACGTAGTGAGTGATGAGAGGAGCTTTTATTGGAGACTTACGGGAAGGCAGAATCTTAGGTTTTTTGCAAAACTCAATAATATCTGTGACCGTGAGTCTGAAATGAGAATAAAGAGATTACTGGAACTGGTGGGACTCACTCGTGATGCCGATATGATGTTTAAAGACTATTCTACAGGGATGAGGCAAAAACTTGCAGTAGTCAGGGGTCTTCTTACAGACCCAGAGGTTATTTTTATGGATGAACCGACCCGGAGTCTAGACCCCATTACTGCACAAAACTTAAGAAGGCTTATAAAAGAGAAGCTGGTTGAAGGGGAGAAAAAGACCGTAGTGTTTGCTACTCATAACCTAAAAGAGGCTGAGGAACTATGTGACAGAATTGCTATTATTCATAGAGGGGAAGTAAAAATTGCCGGTGAAGTTAGAGAGATAAAAAGGGAGTTCAATTCGGATAAGAGATATGTAATCAGACTTAAGGCCCCGGAACCGGAAAACGGGTTGTTAAAAAAGATTCGTAATATGCCCTTTATTAAGTGTGTTACACCTATACCGAATGGTTCTCTAACAAAAGGCATTGAGTTTGAGATTGAAACTAGGGAAAATGGGGCCATATCACAGGTGATCAAGGAAATAGTAAATATGGACGGAGAGATCTACTCATTTTATGAGAAGGAGATCTCTTTGGATGAGTTGTTTTCAAGGGTTGTAGGAGCAGAGAATAAGGGAATAGGAGGGTAGGTCTTGTCTATTTCTATAGAAAAACCAATTGCTTTTATATGGAGGGATTTTATAAGTGATGCGAGTTACAAATTTTCATTCGTTATGCAATTTATTGGTATATTCACCTCAGTCTTAATGTTTTTCTTTATATCAAAGCTCATAGGGGATTTTGGAGTGAAGTACCTTAAGCCATATGGGGGAAACTACTTTTCATTTGTTCTTATTGGAATTGCCTTTTTTAGTTACCTCAAGATATCGATGCATACTATTTCGGCGAGTATTAGAGAAGGGCAGATGCTTGGAACACTAGAAGCCCTACTTGTGACACAAACAGAGATCCCAACTATTATAATCTCTTCTTCTCTTTACAGTTTTATATGGGCGTCTTTTAGGGTGGGGGTGTACTTACTGCTAGGGATTTTGGTATTTGGTATAAATATGGGTGGCGCAAATATACTAGGGGCCTTGGTTATTCTCATCCTGACGATTATATCTTTTAGCAGTTTGGGTATAATCTCAGCGAGCTTCATTATGATAATGAAGAGAGGAGACCCAATAAGCTGGATATTTACTAATATTTCTGGACTCTTAGGAGGGCTGTATTATCCTATCTCAGTCTTGCCGGATTGGTTACAGAGGTTTTCTTATCTCCTGCCAGTTACATACTCATTAGAGGGGATGAGATTAGCGCTACTTAAAGGATATTCATTAAGCGAGTTAATGCCCAATATATTAGGATTGGCGGTGTTTTCAGCCATTACATTCCCAATTAGTATACTGATTTTCAGATATGCTGTGAAGAAGGCGAAGATGGACGGAACATTAACACAGTATTAGAGTATGAAGGATTTGTTAAGGGAGTTGGTCTATTACTTGGCCTAGATTTTATCCACGAAATCTCAAGTAGCGTAAACTTGACACAAATTGAACATAAATTATTCTAAACGGGAACTTTTTAAATAAAGAATAAAGAGGTAAAAAACAATGGGTAGACCTAAGATTTCAGTAATTGGTGCGGGAAATGTAGGTGCTTCTGCGGCATTAAAACTGGCGGAATTAGAGATCGGGGATGTTGTTCTTGTAGACATCATTGAGGGAATGCCTCAGGGCAAGGCCCTTGATCTGATGCAGATGTGTCCTGTATCTGGATGCGATGTAAATATCATCGGGACAAATGGCTATGATGAGACTGAGGGTTCGGACATTGTAGTAATAACTTCCGGAGTTCCCAGGAAACCGGGGATGAGTCGTGATGACCTTCTACTGACTAACACGAAGATTGTAAAGGCTGTTGTTGGTGAGGTTGCAAAGAGGTCTCCTGATGCAGTCCTAATAATGGTTGCAAACCCGCTTGATGTAATGACCTATGTGGCATATAAAGTAAGTGGTTTCCCAAAAGAGAGGGTTATGGGAATGGCTGGGGTTCTCGATTCGGCGAGGTTTAGAGCCTTTATTGCGATGGAGCTAGGGGTTTCTGTAGAGAATATACATGCGTTTGTTTTGGGCGGTCATGGAGACGATATGGTTCCTCTTGCGAGATTCACAACCGTTGCCGGTGTGCCGATTACAGAGCTTATGCCTAAGGAAAGGGTAGACGCCTTGATCCAGAGAACACGTGACGGTGGAGCGGAGATTGTTAAGCTACTTAAGACTGGAAGCGCATTCTACGCCCCTGCTGCGTCGGCTGTAGAGATGGTCGAAGCGATACTTAAGGATAAAAAGAAGGTACTACCTTGCTGTGTTCTTGCACAGGGCGAGTACGGAATAAAGGACACATTTGTCGGCCTTCCCGTGAAGCTTGGAAGGAGGGGGGTTGAAAAGATATTCGAGATCAGTCTCACCCAACAAGAGCGCGAGGCGCTCCATCTTTCAGCAAGCCACGTAACAGAGCTCTGTAGAAGAGTCCATGAATTAGGTGAACTTTAGCGCAAGGTAAGCCCGAAATTGTCAATCTTAAACAAAAGCCCCGAGTGGGGTTGTTTATTGGATGAGTATATCATGGATTCATAAACGCACCAGTCACAAAAACCGAACCCACCAATAGACATACATGGCATAAAAGGCTTAGGTCAAGAGATAGAGTGGATAGACGGACAGGCCTATGAGTCTTACATCGGCCGATGGAGCCGACTAATTGCGCATGAGTTTCTATCTTGGCTCAACCTATCAACGGGTCTGCGTTGGCTTGACGTCGGGTGCGGTACCGGGGCACTTAGTCAAAGGATCCTCGATTTGGCATTGCCCAAGGAGGTGTGGGGACTCGATTTTTCGTGCCGTAGACGACTGCCAATCAATCCTGCCGGTTCAATCCATCTAATTGCTAGGGCTTGGGCTATACGTGGTCAAAGATGAATATAAACTGATTTCTCTACTTGACTACTTCAAGCTGTTTATATAATATAGAAATCCCTAAATAAATCTTTCCGACTTATAGCCAAGATTCAAAATAGCTCTGGTATAATACTCTGGAGGAAACATAGATGGCAAATGCAACTGCTCAAGGCGCCCTAACTATGAGGCGGGATGCATGGTGGATTGCCCCGCTTCTTACGGTTATTGTTCTCGGTGGGTTCGGTATATACGCCACATGGCGCGCATTTGAAAACAGATTCTATGAGGTGGGGCCTTATCTTTCACCCTTTTATTCTCCTCTTTTACATTTCGGCTGGTGGAGGTTTTCACCTGCAATCTTGATACTATGGGCTCCGCTGGGATTTCGGGTTACGTGTTATTACTACCGTAAGGCATACTATAGGGCATTTTTCTGGGATCCTCCGGCATGCGCTGTTGGGGAGCCTAGAAAGGGATATAATGGGGAAACCAGATTCCCATTTATACTTCAGAATATACACAGATACTTCTTTTATGCAGCTACCATAGTTCTGGTATTCCTATGGTACGATGCAATTAAGGCATTTATCTTTGATGGCCATTTTGGTGTAGGAGTAGGCTCTATTGTTCTTTTTGTGAATAATATTATCCTCTTGCCCCTCTATTCATTTTCTTGCCATTCATTCAGGCATCTTATTGGAGGGCATCTCGACCAATTTTCAAGGTGCCCTACCAGATATAAGCTCTGGGGTGCTGTAAGTGTTCTGAATAACAATCACATGCTCTGGGCATGGATAAGCCTATTTTCAGTGGCACTTGCGGATTTTTATATTCGCCTTGTTGCATCAGGTGCAATTAATGATGTGAGGTTACTATAATGATAGAAAAATATGAGACTCATTCCTATGATGTAATCGTTATAGGTGCCGGGGGCGCAGGGCTTCGTGCGGCTATTGAGGCCTCTGCCAGGGGTGCCTCAGTTGGGCTTGTGTGTAAGTCACTCCTTGGAAAGGCGCATACAGTTATGGCTGAAGGGGGTATTGCTGCCGCCCTGGCTAATGTTGATCATCAGGATAATTGGAAGACACACTTTCGCGACACAATGCTAGGGGGTAAGATGCTAAACAACTGGCGCATGGCTCAGATCCATGCCCAGGAGGCTCCCGATAGGGTAATGGAACTCCAAGAGTGGGGTGCGTTATTCGATCGCACTAAAGACGGAAAGATACTTCAGCGCGCATTCGGGGGACACACGTATAAAAGGCTATGTCATGTTGGCGACCGCACGGGTCTTGAGATGATTAGGACCCTCCAAGACAAGGGGGTGCACTCTGGGATAGATGTTTATATGGAATGCACCATAACTAAACTCCTCAAGGACGGGGAACGGATTGCGGGGGCCTTCGGATACTGGAGGGAAACCGGTAGATTTATAATCTTTAAATCAAAGGCAGTTGTCCTTGCCACGGGCGGGATTGGTAAGGCATATAAAATCACATCAAACTCATGGGAGTATACCGGGGATGGACACGCCCTTGCATACGAGGCAGGGGCTGAGTTGATTGATATGGAGTTTGTGCAGTTTCATCCTACGGGAATGGTTTGGCCTCCCGGTGTGAAAGGGCTTCTTGTGACTGAGGCCGTGCGTGGAGAGGGGGGAATTCTCAGGAACTCTAAGGGCGAGAGGTTTATGGAGAGATATGACCCTAAGAGAATGGAGCTATCTACACGCGACATTGTAGCAAGGTCTATATACACTGAGGTTAAAGAGGGTCGCGGCTCTCCTCACGGAGGTGCGTTTTTGGATATCTCCCATAAAGGAGCAGATTTTATTAAGAGGAAGTTGCCGAGCATGTATCATCAGTTTTTAGAGCTTGCTGACGTTGATATTACTCAAGTCCCTATGGAGGTAGGACCAACCGTTCACTACATAATGGGTGGTGTCAGGGTGGATGCAGAGAGGGGTGCAAGCACCGTTCCGGGGCTATTTGCCGCAGGAGAGGTTGCGGGGGGAATGCATGGGGCAAACCGTCTTGGAGGCAATTCCCTGTCTGACCTCCTGGTCTTTGGTCGTCGTGCAGGATTAGGGGCGGCTGAGTATGCTAAAGAGATAAGCGACAGTTCACTCAGGATCAATGATGAAGAGGTAGAGATGGCGGCTAAAGAATTACTTCAGCCTTTTGAGAATACCGACGGGGTAAATCCCTACTCGGTTCATCAATCCCTTCAGGATACAATGCAAAACTACTTCGGTGTGTTTCGTGTAGAAGACGGGCTTAAAGAGGGATTAGTTGAACTAGAAAGGCTCAAGGCTCATCTGACTCACCTAAAGATTGAGGGCTCGCGACTTTACAACCCTGGGTGGCATCTCTGTAGAGACCTGAGGTCAATGTTTATTGTATCAGAAGCGATAGCAAAAAGCGCGCTCCAGAGGAAAGAAAGCCGTGGTGCCCATAGCCGGGTTGACTATCCGGATACAGACAATTCGTATTGGGGTAAGGTGAACTCTGTGGTCTGGAAAGAGGGAGATGAGATGAAGATTGGTACGAGACCGGTGCCTGAGATGCCGGAAGAGCTAAAACAACTATTCGTGGAGGGTAAATAAATGGCTGATGTTGTCCTAAGGGTATTTCGAGGCACAAAAGATGGCGGTAGCACAAAGGACTTTAGAGTTCCCCTAACAGAGGGGATGGTTGTTCTAGATGCCCTCCACTATATACAGGCTCATTACGACGGAGACCTAGCGGTACGCTGGAACTGTAAGGCTGCAAAGTGCGGCTCATGCAGTGCTGAGGTAAACGGCAAGCCACGTCTAACATGCAAGACACGTATAGATAGTCTTCCTCAAGGGGAGCCTATTACTGTATATCCAATGAGGACATTTCCGTTGATCAAAGACCTAGTTACCGATGTTTCATGGAACTATCAGGTAAATAAGAAGATACCTCCTTTTACTCCGGCAAAGGACACCGACTGGACAATGTATCAAGAAGACATTGACCGAATACAGGAGTTTCGCAAGTGTATTGAGTGTTTTTTGTGCCAAAATGTGTGTCATGTCCTAAGAGACCATAATAAGAAGGGTGGTTTCTATGGGCCTCGGTTTATGATACGGATTGCCTCTCTTGAGATGCATCCAAAGGATACGTTAAGGCGCACAGACCTGCTCAAGGGAGAGGCCGGTATTGGATACTGTAATATCACAAAATGCTGTACAGAGGTGTGTCCTGAGGATATACATATTACAGACAACGGCATTATACCGCTTAAAGAGCGTATGGTAGATGATTATTTTGATCCCATACGCTGGGTTGCTCGTAAGCTTGCGGGAAAGTAGTTATAATCCAGCTACTTAGGAGGAATGGTTGTGAACATACATGAATATCAGGCAAAGGAGTTGCTTGCAAAATACGGTGTAAGAGTTCCAACAGGGAAGGTTGCCTTTACACCTGATGAGGCTGAACAAATAGCAAGGGATTTAAGGTCTGAGAGGCTCGTCGTAAAGGCGCAGATCCATGCAGGGGGAAGGGGAAAAGGAGGTGGAATAAAGCTCGGAAGTACCCCTGAGGAGGTAAGGAGAATTGCATCTGAGATGATTGGGATGCGCCTTGTTACTCATCAAACTGGACCAGAAGGGAAGGTCGTCAAAAAGGTGCTTATAGAAGAGGCTTCGCAGATTGAAAGAGAGCTCTATTTGGGAATGGTTATTGACAGGGCTGAAGAAAAGGTCGTCATAATGGCTAGCTCTGAAGGTGGCGTTGAGATTGAGGAGGTTGCCCGCAAAAGCCCGGAGAGGATCATAAAAGAACACGTTGATTCGGCATTGGGATTATTTCCTTTTCAGTGTAGAAAGATTGCTTATTTCCTGGGACTCGATGGAAAAACCGTGAATAAGGCGATAAATTTTATATCAGGTCTTTACAAGGCATTTGTAGAAAATGACTGTTCCCTTGCTGAGATAAACCCCCTTGTTGTTACACACGATGGTGAAATCCTTGCACTTGATGCAAAGCTCAACATTGATGATAATGCGCTCTTCCGCCATCCAGATATTGAAAAACTCCGTGATCCGGATGAAGAAGACCCGACGGAGCTTGAGGCAAAAAAATGGGGTCTTAGCTACGTAAAGCTCAATGGGAATATAGGGTGTCTTGTAAACGGCGCAGGTCTTGCTATGGCTACAATGGACATTATTAAGTACTATGGAAGTGAGCCTGCCAACTTTCTGGATGTGGGCGGTGGTGCAAGTACTGAACAGGTAACCCAGGCCTTTAAGATGATACTAAGAGACCAGAATGTGAAGGCCGTATTCGTAAACATATTTGGCGGTATTATGAAATGTGATACAATTGCAAACGGGATTATAACCGCGGCTCGCGAGGTTGGAATAAGGGTCCCCCTTGTTGTAAGGCTTGAGGGAACAAACGTAGAGCTTGGAAGAAAAATGCTTGCTGAGTCTGGCTTAAATATTACCACGGGGGCAGATATGCGAGAGGCCGCTGCAAAAGCCGTCGCGGCAGCTGAGGGAAGACAGGGTTTTTAAGTCGGCAATTACACATAAGATAGCCAGGAATTTGAGTTTTGCTCAATTAATTCTCTAATATAACATTCTAGCTTAAGGTTGCTCGGTGAATCTCAAAGTCGAAATCCATATTCCAACCCCCTTTAAAACTTGACATTTCTCATATAGTGATTAATTTCAAGGTAAAGGTATCGGAGGCATAAGGAAATATGAGAGAGATTGTATCTCGCGATCCGCTTAGGGTTTTCCTTAGGGATATTGAAAAGTACCCGTTGCTGAGCCGCGAGGAAGAGTATGAGCTTGCCGTGAGGTACCATAAAGAGGGTGATCTCGATGCGGCAAAAAGGCTTGTGGTCTCAAACCTGAGGTTCGTTATAAAGATTGCATCTGAGTATGCATCATACGGATTTCCGCTCCTCGATTTAATTCAGGAGGGCACAATAGGGCTTATGAGGGCCGTAAAGAAGTTTAATCCTGACAGGGGCTATAGGCTTATATCCTATGCCGTTTGGTGGATTCGGGCAGAAATCCATAATTTTATTATGAGGTCTTGGAGTCTTGTAAAAATCGGCACTACTCAGGCCCAGAGAAAGCTCTTTCAAAAGCTCAGCAGGGCAAAAAAGCAACTTAATATATCAGATAATGATCTATCCGAGGAGAACATAAAAAGGGTTGCTGACCTATTTGATGTAAAAGAGAAGGATGTACTCAATATGGAGATGAGGATGGCTGGAAGGGATTTTTCCCTTGATGCCTCATCAAGCGATGATGAATCAATAACCTATCTGGATTCCATACCCGACCACCGTCTGAGTCAGGAAGAGATAATTGATTCTGTAGAGACCAATGAGCTAACCCACGAGGGGCTTCAAGACGGCCTTCATATACTCTCTCCAAAGGAGCAATATGTAATTGAAAAGAGATATCTTGTAAATTCCCCTTATAAACTTAGAGAGCTTGGTGATGAATTGGGCATTTCTAAAGAAAGGGTGCGTCAGATCGAGGTCGGAGCGCTAAAAAAGCTCCGTACTGCTATAGAAAATCGCATGAATCGTGGTTATGCTATAGGGAGTCATATAGAAATATAATCCAGGAGGAGATTAAATGGCAAGCAAGAAGATAATAGGAATAGACCTTGGAACTACAAACTCTGTTGTCTCAATAGTAGAAGGTGGTGAACCCAAGGTGCTTATAAATGAGGAGGGCTCTAGGCTTACTCCTTCTGTTGTTGCTTTTACTAAAGACGGTGAGATATTAGTAGGGGGTCCTGCCAAAAGGCAGGCTGTTGTAAACCCCGAAAATACTATTTATTCGATCAAGCGTCTTATGGGAAGGCGTTATGAGGAGGCACTCGATGAGGCAAAGCGCCTTCCTTATAAGGTCGTCAAGGCACCCAATGGTGATGCGTGGGTTGAGGTAATGGGAAAGCAGTACTCTCCTCCTCAGATTTCTGCATATGTCTTGATGAAGCTTAAAAAGGCTGCCGAGACCTATTTAGGTGAGGAGGTAACCGAAGCCGTAATAACAGTTCCGGCTTACTTCAATGATAGCCAGAGGCAGGCTACAAAAGATGCGGGAAAGATCGCAGGCCTCAATGTCCGAAGGATAATCAATGAGCCAACGGCAGCAGCGCTTGCCTATGGATTTGACAAGAGGAAAGAAGGTACGATCGCGGTCTATGACCTTGGAGGTGGAACATTTGACATCTCCATTCTTGAGGTCGGGGATAATGTAATAGAGGTAAAATCCACAAATGGTAATACGCATCTGGGAGGAGATGACTTCGACAGGCGAATTATGGATTACCTGATTAGTGAATTCAAAAAGGAGACTGGGATTGATTTAGGGCGTGATAAGATGGCGCTTCAGAGGCTACGTGAGGCGGCTGAGAAGGCGAAGATTGAGCTTTCAAGTACCCTTGAGACAGAGATAAACCTTCCATTTATCACAGCCGATGCTGCTGGGCCAAGACACATGATTATGAAACTCACCCGCTCTAAGCTTGAACAGCTTATAGAGGACCTAATACTTAGCACACTCGAGCCCTGCCGACAGGCCATTAAGGATGCGGGCTTAAAGGCAAGCGATGTCAGTGAGGTCGTTCTTGTCGGAGGCTCTACCAGGATCCCGTTTGTCCAAAAGGTTGTAAGTGATTTCTTTGGTAAGGAGCCTCATAAGGGAATAAACCCAGATGAGGTTGTGGCAGTTGGTGCGGCCATTCAGGGTGCTGTTCTTGGAGGAGAGGTAAGAGACGTTCTTCTTCTCGATGTTACCCCACTTTCCCTTGGGATTGAGACCTTAGGTGGTGTTATGACAACTATAATTGGAAGGAATACGACGATTCCTACGAGAAAAAGCCAGGTATTTACCACTGCCGAAGATAACCAAACATCGGTCGAGATTCATGTACTTCAGGGTGAGCGTCCTATGGCTCGAGATAATAGAACGCTTGCCAGGTTTATACTCGACGGGATCCCCCCTGCTCCGAGGGGGATTCCACAGATTGAGGTTACTTTCGATATTGATGCCGATGGTATACTCCATGTTACGGCAAAGGACCTTGCCACTCAAAAGGAGCAGAAGATTAGGGTTGAAGCCTCAAGCGGTTTATCTAAAGACCAGATTGAGAAAATGGTAAGAGAGGCTGAAGAAAGGGCTGAAGAGGATAGGAAGCGCCGTGAATTTGTAGAGAGCAGGAACAGACTAGATGACCTGATTTATAGAACGGAAAAGAGTTTTAAGGAGCTTAAGGATAGGCTCTCTGAGGGTGAGAGAAAGGAACTAGAAGATGCCCTCGAACAGGGCAGAAAGGCCCTTAAGAGCGAAGACGCAGCTGAGATTCAGAGGGCTACAGATAGAATCACAAGGGCATCCCATAAGATAGCTGAGATAATGTATAAACAGCAGACCGCAGGTGCAGAAAGTGCAACTGGGACATACGGTGGCGACGGCGGGGCTTCTCAGGGGACTGGAGAGGGAAAGAAAAAGGGTGGCGATGACGTTATAGATGCAGAGTTTACTGAGAAGTAATCTATTAAATTGTGAGTGACGTTTAAACATTCTTGTAGGGGCGAACACCTGTTC
>CAYMEO010000076.1:0-12643 GCA_964389705.1 uncultured Spirochaetia bacterium | reverse complement strand
GAAGACACTATTCCCCTTGCCTATCGTCATAATATAGAGCACACGTACAAGACAAATTTGACAAACAGGGAGAACCACGTGATAATTAAGTGTAATAAATTCAAGTATTGTCTGGTATGCAGTTTATATCAGATGGTAATTTAAGGAGGCATTCAGTTGCATAGAGGTAAAGTAAAGTGGTTTAACGAATCCAAAGGCTTTGGATTTATCGAGCAGGAGGGCGGTAAAGACATATTTGTTCATTATAGCGCCATTCAGAGCTCGGGTTTTAAAACCCTCACAGAGGGCGACGTTGTAGAGTTTGATATTATCGAGGGTCCGAAAGGGCTTCAGGCAAGTAAGGTTACCAAGGTCAAACAATAAGAACTGAGAAAGGTTCCTTCCTGAGAAATTCCTAAGTGTAATTCTCAGAAAAGTAATCCTTGGAATAAATCCTAGAGGGGGAGCAAGGTAAATCGAAAGGTTGCTTTACTCCCCTGCATACAGCGTTGTATGTAGATTGATTTACGATCTGCAAATGGGATTGGTTTATCCAATCGAGCAGCCAAGTCAATATTCAGGTAGAATAATGGAAATAGAGCGGAGGCAATTTCATGAGCCATTGCGCAACAGAAGAAGGTACAGCACGTTATCGGGATAGATTTAAAAACACGCTCGCGCCAGGCCACTTTAGAGAATCTCAAAAACTGTGGGTATCATCAATCGGATTCGGCTCTTATTTGGGAAGTTATAACGAATCAACCGATATTAGATATAGAGACGCCGTGATACGCGCCGTAGAGCTTGGCTGTAATAACATTGATACGGCTATTAATTACAGGTTTCAGCGCAGCGAACGTTCTATTGGAGCGGCTCTCAAAACCCTGTTTAAAGACGGAAAAGCCTCACGCGATGAGATAATCATTGCCACAAAGGGCGGATACATCCCCTTTGATGGCGCTCCCCCAAAGGATATAAATACGTACTTTGTAGAGACATTTGTAAAGCCAGGGATTGCAACATTTGAAGATATAGTTTCGGGAAGCCACTGTATGACCCCGCGTTATATTGAAAACCAGATTGAGTGCAGTCTTAAAAACCTTGGGCTCGAGTGTATTGACATCTACTATATACACAATCCCGAAGAACAGCTTCAGGAGGTGCCAAGGCAGGAGTTCCACAGACGTATAGAGGCCACATTTGGGCTATTAGAGAAGAAGGTTTCTCAAGGGAAAATAGCAATGTATGGCACTGCTACGTGGAACGGTTATCGCCAGGCCCCGGATGCCCCTGACTACTTATCAATTGAGGAAATCGTAAACATCGCAAAGAAGGTCGGAGGAGAAAATCACCACTTTAAGGTAATTCAGCTCCCCTTTAACCTCGCAATGCCAGAGGCCCTCATTTCAAAGAATCAAACTATTGATGGACAAATGACATCTGTAATTGAGGCCGCATGGAGACTTGGAGTTACGGTTATTGCGAGCTCATCGCTTCTTCAGAGTCAGCTTTCAAAGAATCTGCCCGATTTTATAGCCAAGTGCCTGAGGGGATTAGATACAGATGCACAACGCGCGATTCAGTTCGTTCGCTCAACCCCCGGAATCGCATCGGCTCTTGTAGGGATGAGCAGTATAAAGCACGTAGAAGAAAACATGGAGGTTGCAAAAATTCCCCCTGCTCCAATAGATGATTTTGTGAGGCTATTTGCAGATGAAGAGGAATAGGAATTTGTCTCATAGCTCATAGTTGATAGTCAAAACTATAACTACCAGCCATCAGCTATGAGCTAAATTACATGCTTTTTAAGCTGCCGCTTAGTTTCCGAACCAAAATCTTCATCGCCCTTGGAACCGTCGTTTTCCTCTCAATTACAACTGCACTCACCGTCATCCAAGAAACCACCAAAGACCGCATAAAGAAAAACATAAGAGAGAGATTTGAAAATACTATTTACGCCTTCAGACAGCTCCAAGAACTCCAAATCCAGTTTGCCTCGGATGAGATAAATTCGCTTACAGTGGGTAATCCCCAATTCCGTACAATACTCTCGACGGCATCCGTTGGAACCGAAGACCTCGGTTTTGGCTCACCTACAGAACACAGCGAGATCTTAAAAGACGCAAACCTAAGGCTCAATTCCATTCTCCCATTCCTCTCTATTTATCAGAAAGGCGATGTCTTTGTCGTCACAAACGCCAAAGGAGAGCTTCTCTTTACAAAATCAGACCCAAATGAATTCGGCAAGAATCTTGGCTTCCTCCCGCTCTTCCAAAAGGTATTTGAAAAAGGAGAGGCCTTAGATATATGGAACTCGCGGCTTCACATTCAAAAAGACATAAAAATCCTTCCCACAGAAGATAAGGCATCCATATACCAGATGGTAGCAAAGCCCGTAATGTTTGGAGATGAGATCCATGGGGTGGTTCTTTGGGGCAGTCGTATTGACAGAAGAACCCTCCAAAGCATAAAAGAGATCTCGTCTATAGACATAGCCCTATACTCAAAAGAAGGCATTAATACCTCTACACTCTCCCCTGAAAAAGAAGAAGAACTCTCAAAACTCATTAGCGTAATATATAAACAAACAACCACAGGCACTGTAGGTGAATTATCATTGGGTAGAGAGCAGTTTATAGCAATGAGGTCTTCTATACTTCCGGGCACACCGATTGAAGAAGGCAAATTTATAGTTCTAAAATCCCTTACTGAGGAACTCGGCTTTCTTAGAAAACTACAGATCACAATCCTCTCTATAGGCGGATTTATTCTAATTATATCCATAGCCCTCAGCTTTCTTTTGGCAAGTGGAGTTACAAAACCTGTTAGAACCCTTGCCATTGCATCAGGGAGAATCGGGCAGGGAGAGCTTGAGACAAGTGTTGAGATACGCACAGGGGATGAGCTTGAGCAACTCGGCGACGCATTCAACGATATGGTAAGAGGATTAAAGGAAAGGGAGTTTATTAAAAACACATTTGAGCGTTATGTATCAAAGACAGTCGCCTCAGAAATCATTAAGAATCCCGAGATGGTGCGTCTTGGAGGAACAAAGAAGGAGCTTACGGTTATGTTCTCAGACATTGGCGGATTCACCACTTTATCAGAGGCCATGACCCCCGAGGAGATAGTAAGACGACTTAACGAATACTTCGAGGGGATAAGCTCTGCAATCCTAGAATTCAACGGAACATTGAACCAGTTCCAAGGGGATGCAGTTGTCGCATTCTGGGGAGCACCAATCCCACAGGAAAACCATGCTATGCTTGCCTGCCTTGCCGCACTCAGATGCCGGGAGTTCCTCAAAGGCCTCCAAGAGAGATGGATGGCGCATGGGATTCCGGAGAGAGCATTTCGATTCGGTATAAGCACGGGCGAGATGGTAGTGGGAAACATCGGCTCCCCGTCTCGGTTTGAATACACAGTGATAGGAGATGGGGTGAACCTGGCAAGCAGGCTCGAAGGGACAAACAAGATTTACGGAACACAGATACTTATCTCAGAGAAGACCTACGGGCTTGTAAAAGAAGGTATTGCCGCAAGGGAATTAGACATTATTCGCGTTGTGGGGAAAACCGATCCTGTCAGAATCTATGAACTCATATCAGAAAAGGGAAAACTAGATGATAAAAGAATGGAGATTTTAGAGAAATTCCAAACAGGGATTAATCTCTATAGAGGACGTAGATGGAACGAAGCCGTAGGATATTTCCAAAGAATATTGGATTTAGACCCAAACGATAAACCTTCTCAGGAATATCTCAAGCGTTGTAAAGAGCTTGAAAACTCACCACCTCCCCCGGACTGGGACGGGGTGTTTGAGCTTAGGAGCAAGTAATTGAAAAAGAACCAATCCGAAAGGACAAAAGACCATTTTAGAAGAGGTTTCTGGGACAGTCTTGCTTGCTATATCAAATCTTCTCACCATCAAATTAACCTTTTGTTCTCATAGCTAGTTTACCAGTTCGTAGGGAATCATTGTCATTTTAATCATAAAAGCAATTGTACAAGTTTCGTTCTATGAAAAAGTAATGAAAGTCGAATTTTTCCAAGTCCAGACTACTTGCTCAGTCGTTCTCTCAACCTAACTAAACATCACTTAAAATACGGAATCACTTCTTCCGCTAAGACCTTATAGCTCCAATCGCGGTCGGCACTGAAGTTGTGTATGAGAAAATGATTCACCCCGGCATCAATATATTCCTCTATTCTCTTTATGCAATCCTTAGCCGAGCCTGATAATGTAAAATCAAACACGGCTTCTTTTGAAAATAGCTTGCCCTGCTCTATTATTTTTTGTCTCTCTCTTTCATCAGTTGTAATCACATTCATATAACCAAACCCCTTATACTCTTCTGGGAGCTTAACACCATATGCCTCCTCATAAATCTCAGACCAGATTATTGTGTGCCTCATATGCTCCAAGGCCTTAAAGGCCTCCTCTTTGTCATTCGCAATTGATATAAATAGATACTGGCACATATCGAAACTATCCAGATCGCCCCCCGCATCTTTTCTCCACTCCTCTACCTGCTTTCTCTTTTTGGCAAAGAGAAAAGGGGGTTGTGGAAGGGTTATCCATCCATCCCCCATTTCGGCGGCAACGCGTAGGCTCCTCGGGCGGTGTGCAGCAATGTATATTGGAACCCTCCATCTAATCGGCTTTGCGCCCAAAACCGCCTTTTTGAATTGGAAGAACTCGCCATCAAAATCAAAAGGCTCAGGGCTTTCCCAGAGCCTTCTTATGAGTTTTATTGATTCAACCATTCGTGAAAGTGGTTTATTCCACTTTATACCATAAGGGTCAAGGTTCATCGCCTCGCCGATGCCTAGACCCAATATAAACCTCCCGTTCGTCAGATGATCGAGTGTAGAAAGGCGCTGTGCGAGCACGGCGGGATGAAACTTATGGGCATCTGAAATCGAACCCATAGAGATCCTATTTGTAATAACACTTGCTGCTGCAATTGTTGATAGGACATCAAACGCAATGGGCCTCATAAAAACCATGTGATCCCCAGCCCAGAAGCTGTCAAACCCCGAATCCTCAGCACGCCTTATAAAATCCAAAAGCCTTCTCGGTTCCTCACCTGCCGGTGCTACGATACCGAATTTTATATTAGACATGACAAATTATGTTCTCCCTAAGGTTGTTAATCCTAGAGGACCGCTATTTTTTGAATTCAAAATTGACTTCAGTAAATCTGCCTGCCGTAACCTCAACCTCCTTTGTAATCTCTCCTAGAGCCGCATGCCATGCCCTTAGTTTATATCTACCCGGTGGGACATCGGTTAGAACAAATGAACCGTCTTTGCCTGTAACCGTGATATAGGGATGGTCAGATACATACACATATCCTTTCATCCATTTGTGTGTATTGCATCTTACATATATGAGTCCTGTCTTCTTTATTGGCCTCTTTATGGACTCCCCTTTATCCGGAAGAGCAATGTTATAGAGCGTTTTTCCATCCTGGTAGAGATGTGTGTTGTGGAGGATTGGGTCGCTGTTTTTAATCTCTAATTCATTGTCCTTAAAGCCTATTATGACCCTTGGGTCAAACGCACACCTATAGTTATTGACTACCGCGATATCTTTTGGGAATGGTTTACCCTTGTCTATACTTTCAATCATAACTACGACATTCTGGATCCCACCGTCTGGGGAGATAACGTATTTATTTGCAGGAAGTGTGTTTCCACAGTAGTCCTGATTCTTATTCGTCCTAATTGTCTCGTCTTTCAGCGGCCTTCCTACAAACTTTACCTTGCCCTTAATCGTTCCCCCGTCCGTTACCTCAATCACTTCATAGGCATAAGTCCCTACTCCTAAAGGTAGGAAAGACAGAATAAGCAATACAAATTTTAACCATCTCCTCATCACTATTGACCTCTTATCCAAAGATTAGGAATATGAGCCTCTGGGGTTGCCTATATGAATCTAAGTCAAACTCACGTTAATATATCTTCATATAAACACAAAGCAAGACTCGATTTTTATTTATTTCGGTATCTCGAATGGATTAAAGATTTAACGTCAATTCTTAAACTCCACAAGCCTTTTAAATTTATCGTTATAATATATCTCCCCATTAGAGAAGACCATAAATACCCCAATTTCAGGATGATTGGATAAAAACCCAAGTGCCCTCTCTTTACCCATAGCAAAAAGCGATGTGGCATAGGCATCGGCAAGTGTGTTATTTCCCTCCATAATCACGGTTATGCTCTGAAAATCACCTGCTGATTTTCCTGACCTTGGATCAAGGATATGATTATAGATCTTATTACCCTTTTTGACATATCTTTCATAATCACCGCTTGTTGATATCGCTAAATCTCGTCCTTCGGTTTTGAAAGTGGCTATTGTATCCTCTTTTCTTGGATGCTTTATCCCCACAAGCCAGTCCCCTCCAAATGCCCTCATATCACCCGAGATAGATACAATACCCTTTTTGATTCCCCTTTTCTTTAAAGCCTCTACGGCCTTATCAACGGCAAAACCCTTTCCGATTCCACCTAAATCGAGCATCATGCCCTCTTTCTCTAAAAAGACCAGGTTCCCCTCTATCTTTACCCACCTATAGTTCACAAGAGACTTTGCTTTATTTATCTCCTCATCAGTCGGAAGCCTCGCATTCTCTCTTCCAAAATGATAAAGACCAATCGTTAGAGCGCCAATTGTAGGATCAAATGTGCCATTTGTCTCTCGGGCAACCCCAAGGGCCATTTGCAAGATCTCTTTAACCTCATTGCTTACCTCTATAGGCGTTTTTCCAGATGAGCGGTTGATTTGAGAGATTTGACTCTCCGGCTTGTAATCAGATAGCAGATTATCCAAATCCCTAATCTTAGAGAATGCCGCGTCTACATCTCTATCCGTTCCTCCAAATATATTTACGCGGGCATATGTTCCCATAAGAAACTCGAGTCTCTCTATGGGCCTTTCTCTAAAGCAAGAATTAAGGAAGAAAATGCATATTAAAACGAATATCCTAGGCAGGTAAGATTTCACGGCTAGAAGAAAAATTTGGAGCATCTCTTAAAAAGAGATGCTCCCTAACCCATTCTACTTTACTGGCTCTACTTTTTCAACAACCATACCCTTGGCGCCACCGCTCTCAAATACCTTACCAGTTACCTTTACCTTAGTTCCAATAAATGGAACCAAAGCCTCATCGGGGCTAGTTCCGGGTTTCCCTTCTATTGTGAAGAAGAGTGAACCGTCATCGGATAGAAGAGCCAGGCTCTGTCCAGCCTTATGACAGGCCGTAGCACAGGCTTTATGCCCCTCTCCCTTTAGTCCTTGAGATATATAGCAAGCCGGATCAACAGGCTCACTGAGAATCGTAAGGGTCTTAGGCTCCTTCTTCATCTCTTCTGCAGCAAAGGCCAAAGAAAGTGAAAGCAAACAAACCGCCACACCTAGAGTTAAAAACCTAATCATTCTGTTTCACCCCCTTTTTTATGGATTTTTATCACTATTGGATTGGCAGACATTTTATCTTAACATAAAGGAAACACTTTTGTTAACCTTCAACCTTATTTGATGCATATATACAGATTCGTTTATCTCCTAATTGGAATTAGGATGTTCCAATCAGATACATATCCCCCGTAGGCTTGGGCATACCGCCTTTGGGCTCAAGCGTAACGGCAAATTTTTGGACCCTGTCAGGCAGAGTCTCTATCTTTATTGAACCATTCCCCTTCTCATCTACTTTAAAAATACCCGCGCTTACAGGGTTGTTATCCGCAATTGCCCAGAGCTGGTACGTCTTTTCAGGAGGAATCGGGGGAAGGTTTAAACCATAGAATATCGCCTTATTTGTCCTCTTATCCCAGAGTATCCTTCCATGTGCTTTTGAACCCGGATGGAGATTTATAAGGTCTACAACTACGGTGTTCGGATTTTGAACCAATTCCATTACCTCACTCCGACTCGTAGCCTGCTCTCTTAATCTGTTTACCTCTGCCTTTTGCTCTCTAAGCCTATCAATAAGAAACAGGTTAGATATAAAAAGGAGGATTAATAAGACTAGAGCACCCATCCCCACCAGCTTAAGCCAAATGGGCTGAAATCTTTCCCAGAAAGAGGTTTCATATGAAACCTCTTTGACCCCTTTATAGGCCTTGATTCTTTTAAAGAGTCTTTCTTTAACCTCCGGAGACGGCTGAACACCAGATAGAGAATATGGAATAAGGTGTAAAACCATCTCCATTTCCTTAATTGCCTGATTGCATATGGCACAGCCAGTTTTGAGATGCTCTTCAAATTCTCGGAGTTCTTCTCCGTCAAGGGCACCAAGGGCATAAATTGGGGGAAACTCATCAAACTTGTCGTGGTTCTCCATTCTATCTCTTATAATATATACGAAAGATAAGAACTTATGGCCTAAGTTTTTTTAAAACTTTCACCATTGATGTCTGTTATCTTCTGCCTTCCTAATACTTGTATAACATTTTAGTCTAAAAGAATTCCACATCAATAAGAAACCTAAGGACCACGCTCCATTTGATTTTTTCAATCTCTTATTTTAAATTCTATGGTATTGGCAGCATAACATCCGGTAAAAGTCATTGCAAATTATTGCAGAGTTCCATGTGCGTCCTGTCCGCTATCAGAGAGGAGAATAGACCGGCCTATATGGTGGATAGACACATGTGGTTGTCTTGCGATAATAAACGGTAACAAGACTTACACCTACAATGACAAAACACGCCGCAAATCGTTATGCACAACCCTAGAACTAAAAATCAATTTCAGGAGGGAGTATCATCATGGCTAAGAAAGGTAATTCGCTTCTCAACAAGGGATATGAGACGGCCCTTAAGTACCCACTATTCGATGCCATCTTTAACCGCCGCTCTCGCCGTTTTGGCCTCGGCATGGAACTTAAAGACAGTTCACTTGAATTCAAATCCTCTGCTCCTCCAATTCCTCTAGATGAGATGGAAGAGGCACTGCTTGTATGGGCAGGAACCGGCCTTACCGGGCTTTGCCTTGCAGATCTGCCCCCGGAGACGGGCATTGATCTGCTCTGCCAGTGGACAGGACGCACTTGGCCCTCGGCATGTAATAACCATGGGACAGAGCTATTTTTCACAAACGACAAGGGTCTTTATTTCGTAAATGTAAAGGGAATGCTTCCTAGGGATAAGGAGATAGATCTATTTTTCAAAATGGATCGAGAAGACAAGATTCAACGCCTTCTCGAACTCTACAGAGAGAGCCTGGTAAAGCTCGAAGATGGTAGGGCACAGTTGCCCGATCGTATGCCGGGGCTATTTGAATTCAATCAGTGGAATACAAACAAACCCGGAACAACGGTTTTTATTCCGGTAACTGATGTGACAGAGGAGTACTTAAACCTCCTCCACCTGTATTGCAGCCATTCATACGGATTTCAGATTATTGATGACCTCACGGGAAAACCGGCGGGAATGGAGGAGTGGATAAAGAAGGGCAGAATTAAAGAGAACGTAAAGCTCTCCCTATTTGATCTTGAGGTAAGAATCCTTACGGGACTCAATGTTGAGCAGGCATTTATATGTCAGAATATGAGCCTTGCCCTTCAGGCCCTTGGCCTTGCCGGATGGACATTCAGCGGCTTCATACCAAGGTTTGCTTTAGGTGCGGCACCGCAACTATTTAAGGGACTAGGATTCAGATTTATACAGCCCAAGAAGGGAGCCATTGATCCTCCCACAACTGTACCAGTTGGTAGAGACGGTGTGTTTCAGGGTTACTGTCCTCCATATTACAAGGATATGAGTGAGGCAATAGATGCATTTCTTGAACACAAAGAGAGTGCATGGAGACCGGACAAGCCATTTCCCTATCAGGAGCCCGATAAACACCTTATGAGAGCCCCTAAACCCACTCAAACAACCATACAGATAGTTAAGGATGTTGCAAACTACATATATGATACATATGGAAGGTTTCCTGCCTTTGTTGATCCGATGTATATGCGTCTTGTATTTCAGGCAATGCACATTGACCTTGATTTTTATGACAAGTACTATCCAAAGGGCTCGTATACGGAGATGCACCTCAATCATTTCCGCATGTTCCATCCTGAGATTGAAGACCCCTTTGCACACAAGATAGAAAGAAAGCGCGTCAGGGCAAGTCAATACAAAAAACGGGTGAGGCTATAGTCGATTTATCAAGTGCAAACTGTAGGGCAGGCCTTTGTGTCTGCCCTAATGAAGTGAATACGCTTTATTCCATGCATATCTCACATGGAATAGCAATTAAAAGGGGTTCGCCCCTGCAGCGCTTCTATAGATACGAAAACACCCGAAAATATATTGAAAGTCTAAGAGGAGGTCTTTTGTAAGAGGATTATCGGTTAAAAAGATAGATATATACTTTTCCCCTTCTTATCCAATCCTTACACCTATATATACTGTGTTCTTCCCCCTTTTTACAAGGAAAAGAACCGACTTTCCCCTCTCTAGCTTCTCTATCGCCTTCTCATAATCATCCATATTTTTGATGTGTTGTCCATCTATCTCAAGAATTACATCCCCCGGTTGAAATCCAGATTCATCGGCTATACTCCCAGCCTCTACATCTGTAATAACAATCCCCTTTCCCTCTTCCAGATTATACTGATTTGCTATCTGCGGATTTATCTCCTCAACGGTCAGTCCTATCTTCTCTTTAGACTCCTTCTCACCTCCCATTGATGCCTTCTCCGGAAGCTCTCCAATCTTAACAGTAACGTCTATTTCCTTCCCTTCTCTTATAACCTTTATATGTGCCTCTTTACCCGGTGGAGTAACTGCAACCATACTTGTAAGGTCAACTACCTTTTCAACCTTATGTCCATTAAACTCAACTATTATATCCCCCCTTTTTATCCCAGCCTTCTCTGCAGGCCCACCCGGAGTTACATCCGCTACTAGTGCGCCTTTAGTCTCTTTAATATTCATACCCTCGGCAATCTCAGGTGTAATATTCTGTATCAAAACACCCAGCCACCCGCGAACTACCCTTCCCTTCTCTTTAATTTGCTCGACCACATTCCTTACCATATTAATCGGAATCGCAAATCCAATCCCCTGGCCTTCTGCAACTATTGCAGTGTTTACACCGACAACCTGTCCCTGAAGGTTAAAGAGAGGCCCACCGCTGTTCCCAGGGTTAATCGGTGCATCTGTCTGAATAAAATCATCATAGTTGCCCAGACCAAGAACCCTCCCCTTTGCGCTGACTATCCCTGCTGTAACCGTGTGACCCAATCCGAATGGGTTTCCTATAGCAATGACCCAATCCCCTATCTGAAGTTTATCAGAGTCCCCAAAGGTTACCGATTGTAGCTTCTCCTTGGGCTCAATCTTAAGAAGGGCAAGATCGGTTTTCGAATCTTTCCCTACAACCTTGGCTTTGTATTTCTCACCATCCGCAAGGATAACCTCAATATCCTGAGCCTTATCAATCACATGATTGTTTGTTACTACGTACCCATCCACACTTATGATGAAACCAGAACCAAGCCCGTGCTGTCTGAACTCCTGCTGAGGAACCTCACCGAAAAACCTCTTAAAAAATTCCTCAAATGGATCTCCCTCACTAAACGGTGATGGGAGATTGAAAAACCCCCTAGTACGAACCACACTTGTCGTACTTATGTTTACAACAGAGGGCCTTAGTTTCTCAACGAGTCCTGCAAACGACGGAAGCTCCTCTACCCTGCTTATCTTTGTTTCCGTATCGCTGCCTCCCTTTGTTGTGCTTCTCTTATCATCACGCTGCTTCTCACAAGATAACAGTGTCATTGAGAAAGCGAGTGTAACCAAGATCAGTAATGTTAAAAGTCGTTTCATAGATACCTCCTCAATCCAAACAAAAATCCACTAGACAAATCACAAGCGGCCTTCAAAAGGGGATGAAGAGTCACTCTTCATCCCCTGAGACACAATGGCTGGGGTTTACCCTTTCTTATGCGTCAAGCTACTACGGCCTTTTGCTGTTTTCTTCCCCACTACCCTAATAGAGGTTGCCCAGCCATTTACATCTTTCACAATGACCCTTTCGCCTACCTTTATCCCTTTGAGCTTGTCATCCGTTACTGCAACCTTGAATACCTGACCATTGGGTTCCTTGAGGCTCAAGATACCGTCCTCGATCGCCGATACCTTACCGGATACCATAAGCCCCCCTTTTGTTGCCCCAAGACCAAGATCAGCCATCAAGATAAACCCCAGGATGGTGACGAAGGTTATTATTCTCCTCATTCTTTTCACCCCCTTTTCAATATGTCAGAAGCCATAGAAAATCAGGACTAATGACAAACCGATCCAAAGAAGTCCCATAGACGATCTCTATACCTTCTGACATCCGAGATATAGCTCTTTGGAGTATCCTGCCATGCAATGAATCTGTCGAATACAGTTTTCATCCTCACCTTTACCTGCGGTGAATTAAAATCCCACCCACAATCCTCCTCGGTAGGAAAGAAGAGTTTAAAGAAGATCATCTGCTTTATTACATGCTGATTTTCTATATCACTTGAATCAAACCACCCTGTTCTAACCCAGCTATAACCTCTACCAAAGCTCTGAGCCAGTCTGCCTATAAGCCCAAGCCTCTCTCCAGCACTTGATGCAAGGGTAGAGAAAACATAAGCGGCGTCTTGTGTGAAATAACCAT
>CAYMEO010000075.1:0-13153 GCA_964389705.1 uncultured Spirochaetia bacterium | reverse complement strand
TAAAAAGTCTCTAGTTAGGTTCTGCAAGGATAGGCTCTTCTAAGATCGGTAGTTCAATTACAAAGGTTGCTCCTTTACCCTCTTCGCTTAATGCATAAATATTCCCACCGTGATCCCTTATAATTCCGTAAGAGATCGAAAGTCCAAGACCTGTGCCCTTGCCTACGGGTTTTGTAGTAAAAAAGGGATCAAATATCTTCCCCAAAATCTCATTACAAATTCCGGGACCGCTATCAGCAAAAGAGATCTCTACGACCCCCTCATCCTTAATCCGGGTCGTTATCTTTAGCCAACCGCTTTCCTTATTATCGGATATAGCCTGCTCGGCATTGAGTATTATGTTTGTAAAAACCTGCTGTATCTGATCTGGGTCTACCACTACCCTAGGAACCTCTGGAGAGAGGTCCTTAATTATCTCTATGTTACTGAGTATTAGATCGGCATACCTAAGTTCAAGGGCTTTTTCTATGAGATGATTAATATTCACATATGTCCTTCCTGGTTTACTTCTCTGTGAGAATGAAAACAGATTTTCGACTATCTTCTTTAACCTTTCTGCCGATCTATATATTACCTCAATAGCATTCTGTCTCCGCTCCAAATCCACATTAGGCCTCTCTAAGAGTAAACGCGAATAACCCAAAATTGGAGTAAGGGGATTATTAAACTCATGGGCTATACTAGAGACAAACTGTTCGAGAGAAGCCAATTTCTCTGATTGTATCAACCGCTCTTGGGTACTCTTTAGGTTTTCATATAAGGCCTTTAGCTCCTGTGTCTGTTGTCTCATTTGCTCAAATATCCTTATCCTTGATATGGCCGTCCCAATCTGGTTACCGAGAGATAAGAGAAAATCCAACTCCTGACGTGTAAATGAGGTTTTCTCAAGGCTTGAAAAGTGAACCACTCCTATTGTCTCACTATCAGATTTTATAGGAATGGACAATAATGCGCGTTGTCCCAATGCCTTTCCAGCAGGACCTAGAGGTGTTGATGGACCAGAGGCATCTTCATAATAAACTGGCTCCCCATTTTCAATGACCTTCCATGTGTTCCCAACTGGATACGGAATCCTGCTAGCCTTCTTTAGATATTCCTCAGGATACCCCCAATGAGTCTGTAATACGGCTTCTCTTCTATCCCCCTCTCCCTCGGTCAAATATACAGCCATAAGATCAATGAATCTTAAATCCCTAGCTACATCTAAAACGGTTCTATATATCTGGTCTAGATCGGTAGACTGATGAACTGCCTGAGAGACCATGCTTAAGATGAATAAATTCCTGTTTCTCTCTTCCAATTCCTTGGTCTGCTTTACCCTTGATATAACTGTTGCAATCTGAGTACCAATGGAGCTGAGTAGCTCCTCTTCATACCCGGTAAAAAGACGCTCCTTGTAGCTCAGAAGCCATATTACTCCTATAGCCCTACCATCTAGATTTATTGGTATTCCCAACATACTTCTAAATCCTAAATCCCTTCCCACAGGTCCAACATCAGGGTCTTTGTCAGCATTTATAACATTTAGTATCTTTCCCGTATTTATTACCCTCCATGTCACACCCTCTGGGTATGGAATCCTTTCTGCTTTCCGTATGAACCCCTCAGGGACATTTCTGTGGTCCTGCATCACAGCCTCATTCTTTATCTCATCAACTAGATAAATACAGGCTATATCCACACTTTCCAGTTCAATGACCGAGTCCAGAACAATTCCATAAACCTCTTCCAAATTAGAGGACTCATATACTGCCCGAATAAGGGCGGTTAATATATTTAAACTTTCATTTTTCTGTCTCAATTCGTCACGAAGACCCAGGGCTTCCATCCATTTCTCCAGCTAATCCTGTCGCCAACCCCTATAGTGAGCAACAAGCCAGTTAAACGGTTGAAAGTCAAACAGGAATTATAACCAGATAATATTCCATATACTGACTAGATTATATATCCACTAAGAATAAAAATCCAACCTCGGGGAGAGTATAATTCTTAGATTATTCCGGGCAATTGGCAAAGAATCTCGGCTCTGAGATTCTTTTCTATGACACATAACCAAGTTTATATAACCCTTAATAAGAATTGGTGAGACTAAGACAAGCAGTAAGCTCTAATGCAATAGTACAGAATGTTAGATCCCTTGTATTCTCAAAATTCACGACTGTTAAAATTACTGTGGGTCAATAATCACAAATTATACTAATTGGATGAATATTATGGTATAACTTAAGACATACAGGAAAAACAAAATGGTGATAAAACTAGTACAGCAGGCGTCCAAAATGGTAGAGCTAAGTCGCAGCGTTATGGAAAAACTCATAATACTTTTAATTCTCACAGCCATTCTTATCTCAAGCCCTTTAGTATCAGCCATAGGCAAGCCAAAAGGAGGAAATCCAGTGGTCATAATATCTACATCAATGGGAGATATTGAGATAGAACTTTATCCGGACAAAGCACCGGAGACGGTTAAAAATTTTCTCTCATATGTCAATGACAGATTCTACGATGGCACCATCTTTCATCGTGTGATTCCTGGATTTATGATTCAAGGAGGTGGTTTCACCCTCGACATGAAACAAAAGCCAACCAAGGCACCTATAAAAAATGAAGCAAACAATGGCCTCAAGAATGACATAGGCACAATTGCTATGGCGCGCACGAGCGTAGTAGACAGCGCGACCTCTCAGTTCTTTATCAACCTTGTGGATAACAACTTCTTAAATCACGGCGCTCGAGACTTTGGCTATGCCGTATTTGGTAAGGTCATCAGAGGCATGGATGTTGTGCACAAGATCGCAGGGGTTAAAACCAGCAATCGCGGGTCGTTTCAGGACGTCCCCATAGAGCCGGTTGTCATCGAGTCGGTGCGAGTGGTTGGACAAGAGGAAAAGTAATTAACTATAGGTTACATGGTCAGAAAGAACACAAAGAGTTGTAGGGCAATTATGCTTCTGTAGTAACTAGACATAGAGAAGCCAAAAGGCCCCAATAATGATTGTTATGATTGTAAGCGGTGCTCCGACTTTCAAGTACTCCCAAAAGCCTATTGTAACGCCTCCTTCTTTTGCAATCTCAGCAACAATTAGATTTGCCACAGATCCAATGAGTGTGAAATTCCCAGCGAGTGTGCTTGCCATTGCAAGGACAAGCCATCCGTTTTGAGGATCGGGAAAAAAGGATTTTACATGTGGGGCAAAAAGCATTACGGCAGGAACATTGCTTACGAGATTTGAGAGCACTAAAACCACCGCGCTGACACTCAACATTCCCTTCCATGAAGGAAGCCCAAATAACGGAGCAGTCTTTTGAAACATAATCTCACTCAGCCCGGATCTTTCTACCCCTCCCATAACAACAAATAGTCCCGCAAAGAAAAGTAGAAGCGTCCAATTTATCTCGTGAAATGCAAACCTCGGTTCAATCATGCCTATTAGCAATATTAATGCCCCGCCCAGAAGTGCGGCAAAAGGATAGGATGCCCCATATATAAAAAGCCCAAATACCACCAAGAGTATAAAAAGGGATTTTATAAGAAGTGGTTTATTTATATTAAACCTTCGAACCTCGGGATTGAATTTAACCCCCCGGCTAATCTCCTTGCCATATAACAGCCTTATGAGCGCGTAGTTAAAAAAAAGCCCTATAAAACTTATTGGAAGCATCTTTATAAGAAACGTGATAAACGGGATATGCGAGCGGACTCCTATAAACATATTCTGTGGATTCCCGGTTACGGTGGCAACGCTCCCGATGTTTGATGCCGTCGCAACGGCTATAAGGAATGGGTTTGGATTAACCCCAATTGATCTACTTGCCGAAAGTATAATCGGCGTAAAAAGGAGGCAGATTGTATCATTGACAAAAAGGGCTGAAAGTACCCCACTCAAGAGCATCACCAAAAAGAGCATATTAGATGTGTTTCCTGAGACCTTTATAATCCAAGATGCGGTAATCTCAAAAAATCCGGATATGCTCAGATATGCGATAAGAATCATCATCCCAAGGAGAAATGCAATCGTATTTAGGTCAACAAACCCGTATGCCTCATCAAGCGTGATGACCTTGGTGAGAATCATAAGAATTGCCCCAATTGCGACCCCAGAAGTACGATCAAGCTTTACCCTTGGAATCTTTGGGACACTTATAAGAACGTAGGTTAAGATGAATATCAGGGTAGCGTAGAGGGTTTTATCAGTCATTTAGCATTTCTATTTCAATGATGAGTGCAATAGGATAACACAAAGACCAATTTTCCCAATATAACCCGGATGAATTGCACGCGGCTTTATCCGGAAGGCCGAGAGTATTTATTTGTTCTAATTCTTGAAATGAGATATAGATTTACCCAAATTCTTCCTGTAGATTAACTTATCATTACCTTCAGCATAGAAGTCCTCTATCCTACAAACCTCATTGAATCCCCTTCTCACATAAAAATCCCTTGCAGGCTTGTACTCAGGAATTGAAGATGTCTCAACCATTATAGCCCTTGCCCTGTTTGCTATTAAATCGCCCTCCATAAACTCCATAAGACGCGATGCGATTCCCTTTCCCTGAAAATCCCGTCCTACCACAATCCAGTAAACATCCCAGAGGGCATCTGTAAGAGGGGTTTTCCCATAGCAAATGTAGCCTAAAGCCCTATCTGTTTCATCCACTGCTACTTTTATTATGTAGTCTGGGCTTCCTGAAAGATAAGAATCTATTACCTCAAGGGCAACCTCTATTTCTTGGGGAAGAAATACCCTTACTTCACTAAGAATCCGTTCAATCTCTTCTCTATCCCGTATTTCCATACCTCGTATTTTTATCATCATACATCAATCTCTTCCTCTGGAGAGCAAATGATATTACCTTGTCAACAAATGCCTCGTAACTCAGCCCAGCGGCCTTTAGCGCCCTAGAAAAACCCGAATCGGGGGATATATCTGGGTTTGGATTTACTTCAATGACATAAATCCTCCTGAGGCTATCCATCCTCATATCCACCCTTGCATAGTCTCTGCACCCTATGGCTTTAAATGCCCTGAGGGCTATATCCTTTATTTTATTCTCGGTCTTTCTGTCTAAATTAGCCGGACAGATTGTGGTAGTGCCCTTGTACTCATCGCTCTCTCTATCCCACTTTGCCTTGTAGCTTACCACCCTCGGTTCCCCCTCCGGAATCCCAGAGAATTCCACCTCACCTATTGCAATAACCCTATCCCCCAGAATAGAGACGTTAAATTCTCTTCCATCAATATACTCTTCGACAATCACCGGTCTTTTGAATTCCTTAATTGTTGCCCTTACCCTCCTTTGGAGAGATTCAATATCCCACACAACGCTCTTTGAATCAATCCCCAGGCTCCCATCTTCAAGGTTTGGCTTTACAATTAGAGGGAAATTAAGGCCATCAGGACTCTCATTTCCATTTGTAAACATTTTAAAAGAAGGGGTATGGATTCCGAAAAGGGAGAGCACGACCTTTGATTTGTCCTTATGGAGTCCAAGCCAGAGCGCCTTTGAGTCCGATCCTGTGAAAGAGATCCCCATCCTCTCAAGTATATGAGCCATAAGAACCTCTCCCCATGAGTCATCCCGCAGCCTTTCGCATAGGTTAAAAACAACATCTACATACCTTGAGGAGATTTCATTAAAGAATCTTGGGACATCATCTGTAACAGAGAGCCTCTCTACTTTATGCCCCAGCTTCTCTATGGCCCCAGAGACGGCTTCGACCTCTCTTATTACGTCCTCTTCAGCACCCTTATATATCCCCATCCCTGAAAAGAAGGGGTCATTAAATACGAGTCCGACCTTTAGTCGTGGATCTCTGTCGCCTAATGGCATGGTCGAGGATCGAAAGGATAAGTTCTTCATAAGGCATTCCCTCCTTTTGCATCATTATAGGGAGGTCGCCGGTTTCAGGATTGAGTCCGGGAAGCGGGTTTGCTTCGAGAAAGTATGGCATTCCATCCCTTCCGATTCTGAAATCCAACCTCGCTATGTCTCTGCATGTAAGCGCCTTATAAGCAGTAAGCGCTGAGCGCCTAAGTTCGTTGAGGGTCTGTCTAGAAAGAGGAGGCGGACATATATATTCTACTTCCTCTCTCCAGTTCCTCTTTACCTCAAGAGAGTATATAAAATCCATCGGGCTTCCGTTGCGGGGCTGAATCATCATCATCCCGATTACGCGGGGACTCTCATTTCCCATAACGCCTACGGTTACCTCTTCCCCTTGAACAAACTCTTCTATGAGACCAGGCTCCCTATATGAATTAATCAGCCATTCAAATTTTTCTCTAAACTCTCTTATGCTCTCTACTTTAGAATTTCTCCTTATCCCTATACTCGACCCTTCCCAGGCAGGTTTAATAATCAGAGGATAAGATAGTTCCACATTATGATTATTCAAGTCCTCAAGGCTCTTGAGAACCATGAACCTAGGCGTAAGCACCCCTGCGCTCATCACTACCCTTTTGGCCATCCCTTTATCGAGTGTAATGGCAAGTGTAAGAGGGTCAGAGCCAGTATATGGAATCCCAAGCATCTCAAGCACGGAAGGCACATGCGCCTCCCTTGACCTTGTACCCCAACCCTCGGCAATGTTAAAGACTATATCTACAGGATTCTCTATGATTGAAACCAGAAAGTCCTTTCCGCTACCGAGTCTCAGAGTCTCGTGACCCGCCTTATTTAGGACTGACTCAATTGCCTCTACAGTTTCAATTGAATCCATCTCTTCAAATACATCTTCAGGAAGAAGTAAATCAGGATTTTTCTCCGAGATCTGGGATAGTAATCCAGAATGGGAATTTTCAGGGAACCTCAAGTCAAATGCTATTCCAACCTTCATAATGCCGTTCTCCTTCTTTGAGCCCTTGGAAGATCACGCGGTATAAGGGACGTTTCATCAGACTCAAGCAATCCAGAAATACCCACAGGAGCAGCCTCTCTATACCTACTATTCCGGTATTTGCCGTTTTTATTCTTTCTTATACGCCCGTCTGGGTCGTATTTAACAATTACACCCTCATAATTTCTCAAAATCACGGCATCATCTGAGGCAGAGAGCAGGTAGTTTGGCATAAGAGGAATCTTTCCTCCGCCTCCAGGTGCATCAACAACATAGGTTGGAATGGCGAGCCCTGAGATATGACCCCTTAGACCCTCCATTATCTCTATTCCCTTCCAGACTGATGTTCTAAAGTGGGCGGCACCATTTACTGGATCACAATGGAATATATAGTAGGGTCTTACTCGAATCTTAAGAAGTCCCCTCAGGAGTCTTTTCATCGTCTCAAGGTTGTCGTTTACACCCTTGAGAAGAACCGCCTGGTTGTTTACGGGGCACCCAGCCTTGAGGAGTTTTAAAACGGCTTCTTCGGCATAAGGTGTAATTTCGTTTGGATGGTTGAAGTGTGTGTTTATCCATATGGGACCGTATTTTTCCAATACCGATGTAAGCTCATCATTTATCCTCATCGGTAGAAATACAGGCACCCTTGAGCCTATTCTTATGATATCAAGGTGGGGGATAGCACGGAGATTCTGGAGTATATACTCGACTCTGTGAAGCGGAGCAGCAAGCGGATCACCACCTGAGATAATTACGTCCCTTATCTCTTCGTGCTCCCTTATGTAGGCGATCATTCGGTCAATCTCCTCTTTTGGTCTCTGATACTCGCCTTCGAGCCACTCCCTTTTTCTCGTGCAGTGGCGGCAGTATACAGGGCAGAAGCTTGCGATATACATAAGAACCCTATCAGGATAGCGGTGAGTAAGACCCTCGACCGGAGAATCGTCCCTTTCATCTAGTGGATCGTCCTCGCCGACCTTAATTTCTATCTCCTCAGGCATAGGGACGGCCTGCAGCCTTATAGGATCATTGGGATCATCCGGATTTATCAGGGAAAAATAATAAGGGGGGATTGATACATGATAAGTAGCAATCGTTCTTTTTATTCTCTCTTTTTCGTCCTCAGTGAAGGGAAGCAGTCGCTCCAGTTGCTCAAAGGTCCTTATTCTGTTTCTTAACTGCCATTTCCAATCCCTCCACTCCTCTTCGCTTACATCTTTCCAGAAGCGACGGGATGGAGGTTCCTCCGAATCGGAGAAGCCATTCATCTTCTATTTTTTCCTCCTCTTTTTTGAGTTTAGTGGCGCTAAACATTTTGTTAAGTATGATGATAGAGGAAAAAGTACTATTGTCAAGAGGTTTTTTCGCTAAAATGAAAACTTTTAAAAAAAATTCTTATAAACATACTTTGACAACACTACACAGATGTTTAATAAACAAAAATGCCCTCGCACAACGAATCAGTCAGACACACAGCAGATGATGAACTTATTTTTACTGTATTTATATTAAAAATGGTATCGGGTATCATTCCATCCTATGACAAAAAAAATCACATATAAGAGCGCTGGGGTAAACATTGATGCGGCAAGTCGCTTTGTTGAGCTTATAAAACCACTTGCTAAGTCCACCTACAACAGATCTATAAAAGGAGGAATCGGGGGATTTGCTGGACTTTATTCGATTCCGCTTGATAGATATAAAAATCCCCTCCTTGTCGCTTCAACAGACGGCGTAGGGACGAAGCTTAAGATTGCATCCATGATGGGAAAGCTCGACACAATAGGAATTGATCTTGTAGCGATGAATGCCAACGACATAATCACATGCGGTGCAAAGCCTCTGTTTTTTCTCGATTACCTTGCTACATCAAAGCTAAAACCTGAAGAGGGAATAGAGATAATTAAAGGGATAGTCGAGGGGTGTAAGAGGGCGGGATGCGCTCTTTTGGGTGGTGAGACAGCAGAGATGCCGGGCTTCTATAAAGATGGGGAGTTTGATTTGGCAGGTTTTATTGTAGGAATAGTTGACAGAG
Organism: uncultured Spirochaetia bacterium; assembly: GCA_964389705.1. Taxonomy (GTDB): domain Bacteria; phylum Desulfobacterota_D; class UBA1144; order Nemesobacterales; family CSP1-2; genus PSLL01. The sequence continues at coordinate 4,277 of CAYMEO010000075.1, read as the reverse complement.
ACAAGGCAATAGATGGATCAAGGGTAAAGCCTGGTAATGTAGTGATAGGGATCGCATCAAGCGGTCTTCATTCAAATGGATATTCTCTTGCAAGAAAGGTCTTATTTGAAAAACTGAAACTCGATTTATCTGATATTCCTAATCCCCTCATTCGTCCTCTTGGAGAGGAACTCTTAGAACCAACTCGGATTTATGTAAAGACGGTTCTTCATATAAAAAGAGAATTTCAAATCCTATCCATAGCGCATATAACGGGAGGAGGGCTTTTAGAAAACATACCAAGGGTAATCCCGGAAGGCTGTACCGTATTTTTAGATTCGTCCCTCTGGGAAGTCCCCCCCATTGTAGAACTAATCAAAGTGGAAGGCCAAATAGATAAAGATGAAATGTTTAGGATATTTAATTGCGGTATTGGAATGGTCCTAGTTGTAGATGAGGAAGAGGCAAACGGGGTTCTAAAGAAGCTCAAGGGACTTGGAGAAAAAGCATATATCATAGGAGAAGTGATAAAGGGAAAAAGAGGGGACAGAAAAATTTTAATTAAGTAGAGGTTGTCCTTATAAACTCATCTTACAACCCATCCATATCTAATCTCATACCTGAATTCAGCTCTTATATTTAGCCTCTCCAGTCCTCCCCAACTTTTGGGGAACGGACTAAATGGAGAGGCAACACGGATTGCGCGTATCGCCTCGTTATCAAGTCGCGCATACCCGGAGGGATTTATCAACTTTATATCCTCAAGAGAACCGTCTCTCCTTATTGTGAATACTAAAAAGAGAGAGCCCTGTTCACCATTTAATCGGGAGGCTTCCGGATAATTCCATACCTGTTCTATTTTCTCCTTGAGCTTTGCAAAGTATGAGAAGTACCTAAACTCAGCCGTATTTAAATCTACTGTGTCCTCCTTTTTGTTTATGTCCCCTGAGCCTTCAAACTCCCCCGGTCCCCTTCCACCCTGTGAAAACGGACTTGCAGAGGAGCTAAAGAGCTGCTCCTTTGTAATGTTAGGCAGTTTTGCCTCACCTGATTTTTCTTTAGTCCCCTCCAAATTCTCCTCAATCCCCTTTGGAAGAGAGGCTATCTTAGGGGACCTTTCAATAACCCCCTCCCTTTTGGGTTGCTCCTCCACTTTTGCCATCCTTTCAGATTTTCCCCTCTGCGGCTGTTGTGGCTGATGTCTGGGCTGAGGCTGTGGAAGCGAATTTTGGTTTATATTCCCCCTTCTTGTAAAATCATCCCTCGTCTTTTCCTCCAGGGCCTGATGAGACCTCTCGGCAAGGCGCCTTGCCCCCTTAGGCGGTTCAGTCTCTTTCTCCTTCGGCACAGGCAGATCGGTTATCTCTATGGGGCTTGGCTTTTCCTCCGGCTTTACCTGCGGGCCCACCAAAGGGAACAAACGAGGAAATATCAGAAAAAATAGAATAAGGTGAAAAAGAATGGATGCAAGGAGAAATGGAATAAATTTACCCCTTTTTTTCTTATACTTCAGAAGATTATTCTCAATCAAGTTCACGGTTTAATATAATACCACTAGTTAACCTAATCTCCAGTCCCACTTCTCCACTAAATCCACTTCTTATTTCTAAAATAAACCAGCATCGAAACACCGATAAAGAACATAATAATCAAAGCCAAGGGATAACCCCAGTGCCACTTAAGTTCCGGCATATCCTCAAAATTCATCCCATAAATACCAGCTATAAAAGTCAATGGGATAAATATAGTAGCAATAATAGTCAGTACCTCCATGACTTCATTCATCTTATTGCCAGTACTAGAGAGACAAATATCGAGCATTCCAGAGATCATATCTCGGAATGTCTCTACTGTGTCAATCACCTGGATGGTATGGTCATAGAGATCTTTGAGATATACATGCGTAGATTCAAGAACAAGCGTAGATTCTCCTCTTTCCAAGCTACTTACTACCTCCCTTAAAGGCCAAACCGATTTACGTAAGAATGCTATCTCCCTCTTTAGCTCGTGGATTTCCCGCAGGTTCTTCTGTGTAGGGTTCAATAACTCCTCTTCTAGGTCCTCTATTCTTTCTCCGAGCTCCTCCAAGATTACAAAATAATTTGTCAACTATGGTATCCACTAAAGCATAAGCGAGATAGTCGGCTCCTACTTTTCTAATGCGACCCTTTGCATTCTTAATCCTCTCTCTGACAGGATTAAAAACATCTCATTCAGCCTCTTGGAAAGAAATGGCAAAATTCAAGCCAAGAATCAAACTGGCCTGCATCATAGTCAAAGATTGTAATCTTTACATTGTCAGCTTTTCTCTTCCCTATATAAATGAGGACCCCAGGAGGAAGACCAATCTTTTCTGAAGTCCGCTCAATTAGTCGGAGTATTAACCTACCTCGCACTTCGAACTATTTTGTGCACCACTACTGACCATCATCAAGTGGATAGAAAAAAATTACGATCAATTTTTTAAATAAAACAACACCGAAAAGGCTAATCCCCAATTGTAGAACCCACTGAGGCCAAGAGTCCGTGATCATAATTCGCCCATCCTACGAACCCGACCCTCTTCTAGTAAATACCCTCCTTGTTCCTCTTGCGAGACTCGGAGCGTAGATCATAGAAATAACTCCGACAATGGTCAAAAATAGTATGTAAAATCCGGAAAGCGTGTGAATTCCAAGCCCGTCTGGAGCAGCATATGCAAGAACTATAGAGAACTCTCCTCTTGCCACCATTGAATATCCGACTCTAAGAGATGAAATGTCTCTAAGTCCAGAGAATCTAGCCCCCAAGTATCCAGATATGATTTTCCCTAGAGAGGTTACTAAAAAAAGAAGAATAAGGGCTACTATCAGTTTGTTAAAGTCGCCGGTGATTTCTATTGATACACCAAACGAGAAGAAGAAGATAGCAACGGCCATGTCTTTTAGCGGGAGGGCAATCCTCTCTACAGGTTCTAGCCTACCCGATTCGGCAAATATTAACCCTATAAGGAAAGCTCCAAACGCTTCGGATACACCTAAGAATTTTACAAAGCCGGAGAATAGAAACACAGAGCCAATAACAAAAAGGGAGAGAAACTCCTCCTCAGAAATTCTATCAATTATATCTCTCAAATTTGACGCGAAAATACTGGCTATAAGTAGCGATGTTCCTAGTAGAAGAGCAATCTTGGCAAGAATAAACAGAGCCGTAAAGACTGCCGGGCTACCTGTATCGCTTTCCACTATTCCTGAGAGAATAGCAAGAAGGACTGATGCCACTATATCTTCAAATATCAATATGCCGAGAATTATTTCAGTCTCTACATTTGCCGACCTTTTTAAATCAACAAGGAGTTTCAAAATCACGGCAGAACTACTTGCGTAGGTTATGGCTCCGAGAAAAACACACGCTATTACATTGAAGTGAAGAAGATAACCAATGGAGAATCCTAGACCGAAATTGATAATAAGATCAATGATCCCCGCAGCCCAGATTCTCCTCGCAACCGAGAGTATACGCTCAATTGAGAACTCCAATCCGAGAAAGAAAAAGAGAAGTATCAATCCCACTTCGGAAAAGACATTGAGAACGCCCTCACTATACCTGTTGACAAATGCTCCGAGTAAGAGACCGAGAATTATATAAATAAGTATAGAGGGAACCCTTAGTCTCCTCACAACGTATGCAGAAATAAAAAGTACTGAGAGGATGATTCCAAGGTCTAAAATTACATTGATTTTCAAAGTTCTGCCTTCTATTTATTTGATCTAGGGGCAACTAGTTCTATAAGGCTGGATATTTGCTCTCTAGTTCCAACGGCGATAAGGGTATCACCGGCTTTAAGCACCTCCTCGGGAAAGGGATTCGGTATTATATCTTTCTCATTTCTTAAAACGGCGATAATCGAGGCCCCTGTTCTTGTTCGAATAGCCAACTCCCTAATACTCTTGCCCGATGCCGGAGAGTTTTTTGAGAGTTCAATCCATTCAATAATAAGACCCTTTAGAAGAAGGTCTATCTTATCTTCGTCTACAATAACAGGGGCAAAAAACGCTCCCATTAGAAGCGTTCCCAACTGACGCGCCTCTTCATCAGACAGCTCAATCACACATGAAGCATCCCCTTCCTCTCCTGATGGAAAGAGATAAATCTCCCTTTTCCCCGTATTATGCACGACAAGAGAAATTGTAATTCCTTTTCCAGTATTGAGAGTAAATTTTTTCCCTATCCCAGGAAGGTCAGCTTCACGCAGTTTCATAAGGGCAAATGATAAATAGAGAAGCGTTTGATGTCAAAAGAGGGAAAAGGCTTCTTAT
>CAYMEO010000074.1:9185-13187 GCA_964389705.1 uncultured Spirochaetia bacterium | reverse complement strand
CAGATCAGTTCCTTACACACCTCTTACCTGGTAAATATCTCCATACCACGTGCCTTTAATAATTAGAAAAAATAGTGCTTGACAATACTCATCCAAACAATATCCCCTGTTCGTATATATAAATATAAAAATCGTATATATATTAAATATACGAATTTTTAAATTATATGCTTAAATTAAATTAAAGGGAGGATCAAGCAATGTTGGGATTGAATTTTAGGCGTCAGAATCTGCTAAGGAATTTGATTAACGAGGCTCAATCTAGAGCGGGAAATAAAGTGATTGAAGCAGAATCACACGAGGGCATTATGTCAAAGCTGATTAGTCGTCGCGGTATGATACAGGGCATAGGGCTGGCTAGTGCAGGTATATTTGCTGGTAGCGTAATCACCGCATGTAATGATAACGATAATGGTAATGCGGCTAACAAAAATATAGATCCTGATATTCTTAACTTCGCTTTAAATCTCGAGTACCTAGAGGCTGAATTTTATCTTCGTTCTATTGGTCAAAAGCTAAGTGATGCGGATCGTGGAGCGGGAGCAGGAACAGTTACAGGGGGTAGTCAAGTGCCGTTTGATCCCAATGGTCTTATCATACAATATGCAAATGAAATTGCTGCAGACGAACTAGCTCATGTCAGATTTTTGAGATCTGTTCTGGGAAGTGCAGCTGTACCGGCTCCGAATATAGATTTTACAGGCGCATTCAATATAATTGGATTTGATCCATTTGAAAGTGAATTGAACTTCCTGCTGGGGGCATTTGTATTTGAGGATGTAGGCGTAACGGCCTATCATGGAGCGGCCCCGTTAATAACGGATAAAAATATCCTATTAGCCGCAGCAGGTATTCTAGCAGTCGAAGCCTACCATGCATCTAACATCCGTACAGTCATATTTGCACTTGGCCGTATGGGTAATCCTAGCCTCGTCACTACTTCCACCAATATCTCAGATGCACGCGACAGCCTTGACGGAGATGGGGATCAAGACCAACCAGTTACAGATAATGGTATGGCTAATGGTAATGCCAATATAGTGCCTGCGGATTCAAATGGAATCGCATTTGCTAGGAATACAGATCAGGTACTCGATATTGTCTACCTGAATTCTAATAAACAACCAGGTGGCTTTTTCCCAAGTGGCTTAAATGGCAACATTAAGTAGAGGATTTTATAGGGCGGGTGACTTGTATGGGGTTTGGGTTATTAACTCATCCTTTTTAACCTCCTCCCGTCTCGTTGCCCGTCCTTTTTATGAGGAGGTGATGTCGCATAGGCCTAGATTAGAGTTCGTGTAGGGCGGGCAATTGTCCTAGCTTTAGTATCACCCTATACTTAACCTCGTCCTAATTGCCTGCCCTGTTTTCTATGATTGAGTAAGAATTATTTTTTAATTTGTACACCCTCAATATTGAATACTCTGCCCAATCATAAATACTCTATTGCTATTTTTATGCTTGTATGATATAAGATAAAAAAAATCATATGCTGACATTCATCTTTAAAAACACGGCCAGGAGGATGGGGATATGAGTTGCAATGACAAATTTATAAGGCCAAATATCGGGCTATTTTTTTACTTTTTCGCTATAACTATTGTTATACTTTGCTGCCCCGCTATTGCCCAACCAGAAGAGGATGGACAAGCAAGCGCAGAAGAGGAGAACGGGAAGCAAACCACTCAATCGGAAAGGCTAAAAGAGGAACGAGGTCTTGTATATCTATCTGAGGTCTTTCATCATATGTCCCAATGGAAATCCGCGCTACATGGGTATACTCAGGATTCTAATTCTGAGACCACAGAGTCTACTATTGAACTGGCAAAAGATGGACAATTGAGCCTAGATGGAAGAAATCAAACGCAGATCAATCAAGCCGAAGATCCGAAACATGAGCAATCTCTCCCTCAACAAGAGTCTCAGGAGACTACACCGGGCTCCAAATCAAAGATCAAAGAGACTCAAAGAACCAAAAGGCTTAAAGAGATTACGGTTATTGAGACTAAGCCTGTGACGGCTGCTTCATCTAAGGAGGTAAGAGAAAAGGACTTTGAGCTCCTGCCCATAATTAAAGAGCCGAGCGATCTCCTTCGGGTGGTACCTGGGCTTGTTACCGTCCAGCACCAGGCCGGCGGGAAGGCCGATCAGTTTTTTCTTCGGGGTTTTGATGCCGACCATGGAACAGATATCGCCCTGTTTGTAGACCAGCTTCCTGTAAACATGAGAAGCCACGCCCATGGCCAGGGTTATGCCGACCTGCATTTTGTTATCCCGGAGACCATTCAAACAGTGGAGGTTTACAAAGGACCATATTTTGCGGAGTTTGGAGATTTTGATACCGCCGGAGCGGTTAGGCTCGTCACTAAAGACTCTATTCCGGAGAGTTTCGTTCAGGGAAGCGCCGGCCTTTATGCTGTTGATAGGTTTAGACCCCTTCAGAGATATCTTATGCTCTTCTCGCCAACACACGGAGATGTGGAGACCTTTGGGGCATTTGAGATCCTCTATGATAAAGGTCCATTTGAAAATCCGATTAACGCACTGCGTATCAACGGATTCGGAAAGGCAACTTGGAATATGACAGATAACTCGCAACTAAAAATCTGGGGTTCCACCTATTACGGTAGATGGCACGCGTCGGGTCAGATTCCACTTCGGGCCGTTGAGGAGGGGATAATAGATAGGTTTGGATCAATAGACCCAAGCGAGGGGGGAAGGTCACAGAGGCATAATGTATTTATTCAATATTCCTTAACCCCTGATGAGAAGAGCCAGTTTATATCATCCGTTTATTTTACCCGTTACAAGCTTGACCTTTTTTCTGATTTTACATTCTTCCTAATAGACCCAATAAATGGGGATGGTATTGTACAGAGGGATAACCGTTATCTCTATGGTACCGATACACGTTATAATAGGGCCTTTACTTTATTTGGGCGTGAGGGATTAATCACAGGGGGAATTCAAATACGGGTGGACAATAACCACCTTATACTTGGAAAGCAGACAAGGCGTGTACAAACCGCGACTGTTAATGATGTAGATATCTTTGAGCCCTCGTTTGGTCCTTTTATACAGTTGGAGCTGAATCTGACTGATTGGGCACGCACTGTCCTTGGATTGAGGGAGGATATTTACCGATTTGATGTAAATAACAATGACAATCCGGAAATACCAATCGAAGGAAACAAAACCGATCATATAACCAGTTACAAGGCAAATCTAATCCTGAGTCCTATAAAGAATACGGAGTTCTATTTTAACTTTGGCACCGGTTTCCACAGCAATGATGCCAGAGTTGTAGTCTCTAATCCATCACAGACAACGCTACCCAGGGCAATAGGATTTGAAATAGGGTCACGCACAAGGCTTCTTAATAACCGTCTCGACCTCGCCGCAGCGTTCTGGTATCTCTTTCTTAAGAGTGAACTCGTTTTTAACGGAGATGAAGGGACATTTTCACCTAGTGGCAGCACCAGGCGCTATGGAGGGGAGTTTGAGGCGCGCTTTAGCCCCTTTCCCTGGCTTTTCCTTCATGCGGATTTGAATATCACACATGCTAGGTTTACAAATGGTGATAGAATTCCACTTGCTCCTACGGTTCTATCTAGGAGTGGGCTTACATTCCGGACCCCCTTTGGACTAGAAGGTGGGGTTGACATTGTCTACCTCGCGAAACGCCCTGCCGAAGAAACCGGCAATGTTAAGGTAGACGGTTTTACACGTGTAGACCTTGGCCTGAAATACAGGTACAAAAACTACGAGGTCTTTACCGTTGTCCAAAATCTCTTAAATACAAAGGATAAGGAGGCTCAGTTCTTCAACGAATCTAGGCTCAGGGATGAACCAGCTCCTGTTGGAGATATTCACTTTGTACCGGGAAATCCATTTACATTCCGGGTGGGCTTTACTTACTACCTAACTGGGCTATTTGATGGATTTAGGATATAAATCTGCGCCAATTCGGGGGTTGTAGTTGCTCAATTTATGGATGCAAAC
>CAYMEO010000074.1:0-9085 GCA_964389705.1 uncultured Spirochaetia bacterium | reverse complement strand
GGTAGAAAAGATGAAAAACAAATTATTTATCATAGCCCTATGCACGGTCTTAATGGCAGTTGGATTATCTTTTAACAGGCTGTACAAAAACGTACAGGGCATTTTAAATCAATCTAAGGTTGGGATAGGAAATAGGTATTTAGACAAGGTTAAAGGGTACAATCCGGTTGGCAAGGCTGGATTAGACCAAAAGATGGCAAGGCTTTGGATTCCTTTCATAAGCAATCAGGGGCAGGTTGACAAGGGCATAGAATTTTATGCCCATACATTTGGGGGAACAGTGTTTGTAACAAAGGATGGACAGGTTTTTTATTCCCTACCGAGTTATAAAGGTTTCAATTCCCAATCTACAGATGGGGTGATCCTAAAAGAGGAGATTGTAGGTGGAAGGGTGATGGGTATAAATGGAGAGGAAAAGGCGATAACAAAGGTCAGCTACTTTAAGGGGAATAAACCATCAAAATGGAGAGAAAAAATTGATACATACAATGTTGTAAGCCTTGGCGAGATTTATAGTGGAGTAGAGCTAAAACTCAGGGCTTATGGAAATAGTGTAGAGAAACTGTTTTATATAAAGCCAGGAGCGGATGTAGGAGAGATAAGATTAAAGGTTAACTCCGTAGGAGTGCCACTGGCAGATGGCGAGGCTCTAAGTGTGAATAAGTATGGAGAGCTGGAGGTAAAGACGGAGCTTGGTATCGTCAAATTCACAAAGCCAGTGGCATATCAGCTGATAGGTGAAAAGAAGAATCCGGTTGAGGTTGCCTATGTTGTGAAAGGAAATGAATACGGTTTTAAGGTAGGAGGATATGACAGAGCAAATGTACTTGTTATTGATCCACTTCTTGCATCTACCTTTTTAGGGGGAGGTCATTTTGATAGAGCGCGCTCCATTGCAATAGACCCAGATGGAAATGTCTATGTAGCTGGAATAACTCAATCACCAGACTTTCCAACTACTACCGGGGCCTTTGATATTTCTTTTAATGGTGGCAATAGGGCTTTGGGCTTTGGAGATGTATTTATATCAAAGCTAAGTGGGGACTTAAAAACCCTTCTTGCCTCTGCATTTCTAGGTGGAAGCAGTGATGAAGAGGCCATCTCTATAGCCATATCTGGTGGGGATGTATATCTGACTGGATTCACCCAGTCACCGGATTTTCCGACGACTGCCGGGGCTTTTCAGACATCTTTTAATGGGGGCGCTCTTGGGGATGCGTTTGTCTCAAGGTTAAGTGGGGATTTAACAACCCTTCTTGCCTCCACATACCTGGGTGGAAAAGGTAATGATCAAGCCAATTCCATAGCAATAGATTCAAGTGGAGATGTATATGTTGCGGGCGGGACTGGATCATCTGACTTTCCAGTAACATCCGGTGCTTTTCAGACCTCTTGCGGAACAGATGGAGCCTGTAATGGTAAAGGAGATGCATTTATATCAAAACTGAGCGGAGATTTAGGGACTCTCCTTGCCTCCACATTCCTTGGCGGTGGTGATGTTGATGATGCCTTTTCTATAGCTCTATCGGGTGGGAGTGTATATGTAACTGGCCAGACTTTGTCGTCGGATTTTCCGATAACAACGGGTGCCTTTCAGACCTCTCTTAGCGGCGGCAATGATGTGTTTGTATCAAGATTAAGCGCGGATTTAAAAACCCTTCTTGCGTCTACATTTCTTGGTGGAAACAATGAGGATGGAGCCAGTTCCATGGCCTTAGATTCAATCGGTAGTGTATATGTGGCCGGCTTTACTGCCTCATCAGACTTTCCAACAACACCTGGGGCCTTTCAGAGGTCTTTGCAGGGCACTGAAGATGCATTTGTATCAAGGCTAAGTGGAGACTTAACGACTCTCCTTGCATCTACATACCTTGGCAGTGGGGGAAATAAGGTCACTAAGACCGATCAACATAAAATCTTCCAGACCAATACAAATAGCTCTATCCTGGGCGGAAGCAGTGAGAATGCCGCTAGTTCTATAGCCCTTGATTTAGTCGGGGATGTGTTTGTGGCTGGCTTTACTGAGTCCCCTAGCTTTCCAACGACAACAGGGGCCTTTGATAATTCTTGTGGAACGGATGGAGATTGTAACTTTAGCGGTACACCTGTCTTTGATGCATTTATATCAAGGCTAAGTGGAGATCTAACAGCCCTTCTTGCATCCACATACCTTGGCGGAAGCAATAGCGATCAGGTCTTATCTATAGCTATAGGTTCAAGTAGAGATGTATACGTGGCTGGCCAGACTTTGTCGTCGGATTTTCCGATAACAACGGGTGCCTTTCAAACCTCCTTAAGGGGTCCTAGTGATGCGTTTTTATCAGAGCTCGATCCTAATCTATCTTCAGGCGGTTCAGTGATTCCCCGGCCAGACTCCGGTGGCGGAGGATGTGCAGTTGGCGGGTCTGTTCGGATTAGGACAAGTGCAAACAATCTCCTTATCCTTATAATCCCTGTGTTTGCAATATCCCTTAGGATGTTGATACGGGGAAAGGGAGGACAGGGGTGAAACTAAAGAGCAGGGAGTTTAGTTTATTTTGGCTTTAAGAAGTGTATTCCTTGTGCCCTATCTTCGGCAATTTTAATCATGGTTTTGGGTCGCCTACACAGATTCCCTGTTGGGAAGAAAAACTTCTGTTTTGTATTGATTAAATACTCGCTTTATAAATCAAACCTTGGATGATCCAAATTAACGTAGAGAAGACCCGGCGGGTCTTCTCTACGTTGGTACTCGGTATTATCTCTCTTCACTCTATATATACTGATTAAACGGATTTAGTATTACTATTACTTTTTAGCCGTAGTTTCCCATTCCTTTAGCACCACTGGCTGAGGATATACGAAACTACCCTTCATGTAAGAAGCCCAAACTATTTTTCTAGGTTTCAGGCGATTGAGTGGATGGTCTTTGGGTATATTATTCGTAAAATCAACTTTTACGTTTTCCGTTTTGACTGGCCTCACTACAAGTGGAATAGGATACTTCATAATCTGCATTACTTCTTTGCCGTCAATTTGGGTTTTCTTTAAACCAAAATAGTTTACATGACCCCCTATGGCTGGCTGAAGCTCTTCTCCTACATCAGCAGTGGCTTTAATAAACGGCTTTCCGTCTACCTCCAGTACGGATTTTAATTTTCCATTTTCTACAGTTTGTTTTGTAACCCCAGGCTGGGCTGGAATTCCTATCTTTTTTGTAAACTCTCTCATTAACTCGGAGCTATTAAAGTAGAAAGCAAAGTATCTGCCTGGGAATCCAGTAGTTTGTCCCATCGTATAACCATCGTGGTCTTTCACCTCCACGGTTACGTAAGTAAGCGTATAAGCACCAAACCCTGAGGTTTGAGACGGGTCAGGAACCGTATACATATTCATAACGACCATATTGCTTGGGTTAGGCTCAAGTCCGGGCGGAAGAATAGCTTTGATTGCCTCCGGGGCTGCCTCATAACCTATAAACAACATCCAGGCATCTGTTACGAGTTGGGGCGAAGGAAGGTTCTTCTCTTCGGCAGTAGCGGTTCTAATAGACCCCACATAAGCGAACGATGTAAGAAGCATGAAAAGTATTAAGGGAATAACCGTTTGACTAAATTTTAGCACTTTCATGTTTTCTCCCTCCTTATTTGAGATTAATCTTTTCATTTTGGTCTTACCTCCTTTGTTTTGATTGTTGATTGTGCTAAAGTACAAAAGATGTGCCACGTGCTCGATTCCTTGAAGATGTTTTAAGCCGGGGCGACATCCGCTCCAGATAGAAGTCATAGTATGTACCTGAATCAACAATTATAGACCTCGGTTTGCTCTTTGCTGTAACCGGTTTGATTTTGGGTGTCCCCGGTACGGGTCCAAAGTTCCGCTTCGGATACATAGTCATGTTATCTTCCCTCCATTTTTGATTTTTGTTTATGTTGTGTAGCAAGAGGTATGCCACGTGCCAAAGGGAAGTAAGTAACTAAAAACCCTTGCTAGATAAGACTTTAATGCTCTTTGCTTGTATGTTGGAGCCACAAAATCAGTCTGAGAGCGTAAACTCCTGTTAACACCAGCGTAAACTGGAGTTGACGCCTATAAGGGATTATATAACCTTCTGAATTTCGTGATGAATTTTAAGTGGTTCCCTAAGACCTATTCCTCTTGGTACCACTGATAGGAGAATACAGGCGCCTCATCTATAAAGTTGTGGCGTACATTTTTTTCTATTCGTCGGACATGTACCCTAAGCCCTGAGACTCTTTCAATTTCACGCGGACTCTTCAAGCAGTACTTTTGCTTCTTTTAAGTCCCTGGTATCAAACCCCTCTGTAAACCAGCCGTAAATCCCAGCCAGTATCTTCTTAGCTTCTTTCTTCTTACCCTGTTTCTGCAAAAGACGACTCAAGCTCATCACCGCTCGCAGCTCCCAGGACTTAGCACCCTGCCAGCGGGTAACCTCAAGAGCCTGACGAAAATATGCTTCAGCCTCAAGTTGATTCTCCTTAGAGAGCACTAGCAGTAGCTCCCCTTTGAGCCGATACAGCTCCGCTTCGTGGAAACGTTCACTGCTTTTACACGCTGATGCTAGCGCTTCGGCCAGCACAGTAAGTCCCTCCTCTGCCTGTCCTGTTTTCCCATACGTTTCAGCTAGAAGGGCAAGAAAATACGGACGAACTAACTCTAATCCTGTAGCTCTCCAGTCAGCCAGGCCCTGACGCATTTGGGCAATCCCTTCTTCTCTCTGTCCTTTCTCTGCCAGTGCCCAGCCTCGCATAATAGTCCCCGCTGCCAACCAAAACGGAAACTCTTGCTCGCTAGAGAGTGTAATCAAAGCCTCTGCCCATTCTTGAGTTGCCTCTCTTTCCCGACGGTATTGATAGAGTACGGCAGTAAGGTACAAAGCATAAGCCAAGCTAAAGGGGTGAGACAGTTCTCTAGCCAGAGTCAGGGCACTTTGGATTCTCTCTAGGGCTCGGTCTGGATAGCCAAGGCACCATGTAGCTCGAGCTGCATAGGAAAGACATGCTACTCCAGGGTCCTGTCCGTAGATGAAAGCATGCAAACGGTGCTTCTGAGGATTATAGAGTGTGATCCCATGTTCCAGGTGCATTAAGGCTGGTTCAACCTCTCCAAGCCAGACGAGAGCTATGCCAAGTGTCATGTGAGCCTCGAGGAGAAGTGCAGTATCTTGCATGCCCTTGGCAAGGTGCAGACACTGCTCAGCCAGCTCACGTGCCGTCTGTGGTTCTGCCCGCCCAACATAAAACGCCCATAAGCCCCACAGCACTCTAAAGAGTTGTGGAGTCTCCCCTACCCGCTGACATAACTCCCGAGCTCGAGTGTAGGATTTTTCCACATCAGGAGCCGCATAGCCCTTGATAGCTATCAAGGCCGGGCCAATAGTGGTCAGCAAGTCCAGTTCTTGCTGGGTACGCTCAGGAGTGTCCGGTAGGGTCCCCAGCAACTCCAGTCCTTTGGTTAGGTGACTAACCGCTTCTACATTTGCTGATCGCTCAATGGCTCTCTGTCCTGCTCTCTGCCAGTAAGGGATGGCTTGTACTATAAGACCTGCTTCCGTATAGTGGTATGCTAGAAGTTCAGGTTGGGTCTCAGTTGTCTCTGGAAATCGTTCTTCTAAAACTTGTGCTATCTTATGATGGTACTGCTGTCTCTTGCTCCTCAGTAATGAATTGTAGGCTGCTTCTTGAATAAGGGCATGTTTGAAGGAGTACTTAGCTTGGGGCGGAAGACCCATTTGATAAAGGAGTTCGGATTCCACTAATCGGGTAAGCTCTCTCTGCAGAGTTGTCTCGTCCAGAGGTGAGACTGCCTGGAGTAACTCGTATGTAAACTCTCTCCCTAATGTGGCTCCTAGTTGCGCCAATTCCTTGGCTGTGGCCAGTCGATCAAGCCTTGCCATAAGCGAATCTTGCAGCGTGGAGGGAATTGCAAGTGAGGGTAGGGAACCTGTTAACTCATACTGCCTATCTTCTTCCCTTAATAAACCCAGCTCAAGTATCATCTTTGTCAACTCTTCCACAAATAGAGGTACTCCATCAGCCTTTTCCACAATCTGATGAACCACAGCGGCCGGAAGAGCTTTACCTCCTGCCACTTTTTCGAGCATGGCCCTTACCTGTTTAATAGTTAATCGATCTAACGTGATCTGAGTTAGGTGCGAGCGCGTGGTCCAAGGTGGACTAAAATCCGGGCGAAAGGTAAGCAGGATAAAGATTCGAGCCATAGGTCCCTGGTGTACAAGGAGATTTAGAAACTCTAGAGTTGAAGGATCCACCCAATGCAGGTCTTCCAACACAAAAAGCACTGGCTGTCTTTCCGCCTCTTTTAGCAGCCAAGCCAGCAAGGCTTCCAAGATCTTTTGCTTCTGCTTCTGTGGGGTCAGGTTAAGAAAGGGGTATCTATCAGAAAGTGGGAGAGAAAGCAATGAAGCAAAAAGTGGCACCATCTCCAGAAGGGTAAAGCCATATTGCTCTATAAACTGCTCAAGCTTGTTAAGTTTTTCCCAAGGTTGGTCTTCTCTCTTAAAGAGCAGTCGTTCTAAGTAGCTAACGATGGGATATAGAGCACTGTTATTGTAATAGGGCGAACAGCGGCTCTCTATCATTGTATGTGATTCGCCTGCCACATGTTCTTTTACCACTTCCACAAGGCGTGACTTGCCGATCCCAGGTTCTCCACAAAGTAAAATCACCTGTCCCATCCCTTCCTTGACCCGATCCCAACGCTCTAGTAAGAGTCCTACCTCCTGTTCTCTCCCCACAAGTGGGGTCAGTCCTTTAGTGATAGCCACATCAAACCGGCTCTGGACACCGTTTTCATGGAGCACCCGATAGACACCCAATGGGGTCGAAAATCCCTTTAGCGTGTGCAGTCCGAGGTAATGGTAATCAAACAGCCCATTAACAAGCTGATATGTAGTTGAGCTGATTACTACCGTATTAGGCTCGGCTACACTTAACAGTTGGATAGCGACGTTTGGTGTTTCGCCCACTATAGCTATGGATTCGGGGATTTTTTCTACCTCTATCTCCCCTATGACTACAAGACCTGTATGTATTGCTATACGTACCTGTAAGGGTATTTGTAGCCGCGCTATATTTAAGGGCAGTTTGTAAATAGAAGGAGCAGCGAGCTGGACGCTATTGGCGGAACTAACTGCTTTCACAATTTCCAATCCTGCGAGCACTGCCCTCCTTGCGTCATCTTCATGTGCTAGAGGATAACTAAAGTAAAAGAGTAGTCCATCGCCGAAATACTTTGCTATATGTCCATCAAAGCGGCTGACTACATTTGAGCAGACATCTTGATAGGCGCGTATTACCTCGCGCAGGTCTTCAGGATCAATTTGTTCCGAGAGAGCTGTAAAACCCACCAAATCACAAAACATTACTGTTAGATGGCGGCGCTCAGCCTCGGGCAACTTGCGTTCAGCCTGTAGTGAGCCCTCGATGAATTCGTCGGGGGTTCGAACTGCCTCTATAGGTCTGATATGCGGGTCTTCGGTTTCCTGCTTGTCCGGCTGACTATCTATCTTGATGAACTCGGAGGCTAGAGACTTCTCATATTTTTTTATCTTTTTTATCAGTCCCTGCCTTGTAAGTCCCAGAACCCTGGAAGTCTTTTGCTTATTCCCCCCCGTCTTTTTTAACGCCTCTTTTATCAAATGAATCTCAAATTCTTCTAATGCCTCTTTAAGAGTATTAGTGGTTCTTGCAAACCCGGAGTGGCTCTGTTGAACTTCACCAAGGCTTTGCGCCACACTTCTCACGTTTTCTGAAAGGTCGCTTTCATCAATAACATCATTATCGGCCAAAGTTGCTGCTCGTTTTACCTCGTTCTCTAGCTCCCTTACATTTCCAGGCCAACTGTATTTCACAAGAGAGCTCATTGCCTCAGAAGAAAAATGCATAGAGCCCCTTCCTAGTTCATTTGCAAAGCTACTTAAAAAATACTGTGCAAGAAGGAGAATGTCTTCCTTAATCTCTCGAAGCGGAGGCATATGAATATGGACAACATTTAGACGGTAATATAAGTCTTCACGGAAGTTCCCCTTTTTTATCTCATTTTTTAAGTCTTTGTTTGTAGCCGCAATTACCCTTATATCTACTTCAATTGTGTTTCTTCCCCCAACTCTCTCCATTTGCCTCTGCTGAAGCACACGAAGGAGTTTTGTCTGAGCCGGCAGACTCATGTCCCCAATCTCATCGAGAAACAGAGTTCCACCACTTGCCATCTCAATCTTTCCTACTCTCCTTTCTACTCCTGTAGCTACTCCCTTCTCTATCCCAAAGAGTTCACTCTCAAGGAGGCTCTCAGGAAGTGCAGCACAGTTTATGGCAATAAATGGTTTATCGAATCTTGGGCTATTTATATGGATAGTGCGAGCAGCAAGTTCTTTTCCTGTGCCACTTTCTCCTGTGATAAGAACGCTAAGAGGACTGTCGGCGACCTTTTCTATTAACCTTACTACCTCCAGAATTTTTGGACTAGTTCCTATAATGTTACTTACAAAGAACCTGCCCTTTGCTTTTTCTTTACCTTTATTCCTACGGTTTGTAATAACACTCATTGGTTTAACCCCCTAAAAACTGGACAATAGATTAACTGGATTGGATTAAGTTCTCTTATTTGGTACCTCCTTGAGAAATTTCTCCGATGATTTGTAAACGATACCGAGTGAATTCTCTTTTCATTGTAAGATTAGAACCATCTCGGGAATTGGGCGAGAACTATTTCCATCCGATCTTTTCCCAAATAATATAACAAGCTAAGAGTAGATTAAAGACTCGTCTTTTATTAGTTAACTCTTTTAAATAAGATAGACTCTGCCTTCAACTATAATAAATAATTGTAGCACGATGTTGACAATTGTATGCTTTTAGAATATAAGATAAGGAGAGTTATATGTTAATTTTTTCTAAAAAGTAGCCAAAAATAAAAAGTTGACCAGATTAATGAGGAGATAGAACCACAGTTATAGTTATTTCTCCGTCTTTTTCAAAAATCGGATTATATTGGGAAGTTGATTTATGATATGGATAGTTTGAATTTATTAAAATTGATAGAGCAAGGGGGGATTGCCACATAC
>CAYMEO010000073.1:0-13406 GCA_964389705.1 uncultured Spirochaetia bacterium | reverse complement strand
CTCAAGCCAGGGCAAGGGGAATACCTGTAGTAAATCCGACAACTGGGTTCAATTCTTCCCCTATGCAATCCACCAAAGAACGGATGGATTTGATTGGGTAAATTATTGCAATGCCGGATTCAACTTAATGCACAGAAATATAATAGGTAGGGCAACAAACTTTATGGACAGAGCGGCAGCAGTGAAATGTGATCTTAACCCCGATGGTCTTATGGTAGCTATGGATATTGGATACTATATGACCTTTAGATGCTCAAACCATCTCGATTGGCAAAACTGCTGGACCGATGCCGATTGTGATATTGGAGCAACGTGTAAACACTTTATAAATTACTGGAATGACAAGGACATAAAAAATTATCTCAATTATAAGAACAGTGCGTATAATTTCTATTTTTACTATGACAATGAAAGTAGAGAGTACCTGCCTCAATGGAGGGTCTTGTACAAAAAGATCGAGTCCGTTAACTTCAACCCATCTACGGGAAAATACCTATATCCAATATTTATGAACCTAGGCTCTACAAATGCAGTAAGGGCTTATAATGACACAGTGGATTCTTATGCCGATTACTGGTATGACACTGTAATCCTTATAAACAACCTCGAAGGGATAGAAAAACCTCAGGGAGGCCCCGTCTTTACATTTGGTGTATATTGGGGCAGAGATTGGCGGCATCACGTATGGAAGTCCATTATGAATGGGGCGCATGCTGTCACATACTTCGCAGACCCATTGTTTCCGGGAAACCAACGGTGTCTTATCAACCTAATTGACCTAAATGGCTCCGGAAACTGCAAATGTGCCAATGATACATCTCAGACCTGTAACATTAACGGTGACACCTCTGTAGCAAACGGGGATGTCTGGAATTCGTTTGCCCCGGTTCGTAGGGACATTGACGCTCTTATGCCTCTAATTAAAGAGAAATGGTGGACAAGTTGGACAGCTGTAAGCTCCGATCCAAACTTTGAAATCTCTACACGTGAACATAATGGAGAGGGATATATACTTCTTATCAACACAGATTATAACAATCCTCATACCACAACTATCACTGTAAACGGGCTAGATTATAATCCCACTGGTATAGTAAATTTCATTACCGGCCAGACAGTAGCAGATGCCAATATCAACTGTCCTGTGCTTGGCGGATGCACGTTTACACTGAGGCTACCCAAGATAGATGCAAACGGTGGTACAGGGGCATTTAGGTTGGTGCGTCCAAAAAAGCAATAAGGACACCCGGGCAACTATGACAAATAATAGAGGACAATCCAGTATAGCATAAATCAAATCCCGTGTTGCCGCCTCGGCTTGTATTAAAATCCTTGCATACATAAAAAAGCCGTGTTATCTTTCCCATCGAGATGCTCAACTTTCCCTTCCTAAAGCCTCAAATGAATGAGATGATTGAGGAGAAGAGGAGATTAGAAGGAGAATTCCTAGAGAAGATAAAACTCGCCCGGAGAGAATTAAAACTCAGATCAATGGACTGGGAAAGGCTCTCCAAAAAGTTAAGACTCAGTAAAACCTCCTGGCTTTTGCCGTGCATACTCGGCTCATTTGATGAAACATATCCGCTTCCCCCGCGCCCTTCAGATTACACAGTTCTATCTTCAGACGGGTCTCAGATCTTTCCCGACAGACACGAGGCACTTCCGTGTTATTTAATCAACATTGGCTCTGTTGTTCTACAATACGGAACGGGCGGAAGGGCACATCTCAACTCATATCCCAAATTCTTCTTCAGGGATGAAGACAGATTTACCAAATGGGATGGAAGAAGGATCCCCGCCGATGCCGCTGTGATCTCTGAAAAAAGGTGCCTAATGGAGTTTGAAGAGATCCTCAGACTCGCAGAGGAACACAAAAATAGAGAAAATATTATAGCAATCTCCGATGGGACCCTTATCTTCTGGAGGCTTGAGGGAACGCCCGACGATTTCAAAAATGAGATTATGAGCCCTTTTATCCGTATAATGGATAGACTAAAGGGCTTGAGAATCCCCCTGGCCGGATATATTAGCTTTCCAGGAAGTACGGATGTAGTAAATGCCCTTCGTGTTGGGCTTTGTCCAGAGGAGGTAAGCCATTGTAATCAGTGCCCATATACCCATCTGCCCCAACTCCCATGTGCCCCGATTGAGGGCATAACAGATAGGGTTCTATTCTCAAGGGTCCTAGGTCCTGGTGAGAGGTCATCTCTGTTTGAATCATCTTCAAGGATTCTCGAGGAATATGCAGGCCACGGTGTATATTTCTTTTATCTAAACACAGGCGAAGAGATTGCAAGGGTAGAGATCCCAATGTGGGTAGCCGAGGACAGAGGACTTTTAGACCTCGTCCATACGATCATCTTCGACCAGGCAAAAAAGGGCAACGGTTATCCAGTTGCTCTAATCGAAGCCCATGAACAGGCAGTAGTAAAGGGGAAAGATAGGGACTTCTTTTTTGAACTCATAAGAGAGGCCCTGATTAAGTCGGATTTTAAGGTAACCGTTTCAAGAAAAGGACTGTCTAAGATGAGTCCGGGGGTTTAATGAATCGCGTTGGTGAGGTGATAGAATCCAGTACGAAGGGGTTTGTCGCCCGTTCTCAGAACGTGGGAGAGTCACCGTCTTTTGGGTATTTTGTAAAGACCGATTCAGAGCCAGTGGTCTATGGCCTGGTCTATGAAATCCTCACGGAGAGTGAAGAGCCCGGAAGGAAACCCAAGGCATATGGGATGACAATTGAGGAGCTACGCCGTGAGCAGCCTCAGATATTCGAACTCTTAAAAACCGAGTTTCACGCCCTAATTACCGCATATTCCGAAGAGGGGAAACTGAGATTTTCCCTCCCTCCCCTTCCACCACCGATCCACTCGTTTGTATATGAATGTACAAAAGACGAGGTGGAGAGGCTCACATCGGAGGACTTTTTCCTAAGAACCATCATCTCATCACCCAACATCCCTGTAGATGAGCTCATCATTTCGTCGCTACGCTACGCACAGAGGGCAAGGGGATTTGAAAGGGACTACATAGTAAGGATGGGAAAGAGCCTTGCACGTATCTTTAAAGACGATTATGAAAGACTGAGTTCTGTCTTAAAAAGGGCGGTCTAAAATATCTTTAAAACACTCTCAAGATCGGAGAAATTTTCAAAAAGGTAATCGGGGTTATACTCCTTCAAATCCCTAACGGAATAAGACCCCGTAGCCACAGCAACTGCCTTTGCCCCCACCGCCCTTGCAGCAATTATATCAAGCGGTGTATCCCCAATCACAAAAATCCCATCAAACCCATTCTCTTTATTGAGAAATCCTTTCCCCCTCTCTATGGCAATCCGAATTATTTCCTCCCTATCCTCAAAATCCGAGCCGAATCCTCCGAATCTAAAATAGTGACCAAGCCCTGAGCGCCTGAGCTTTATTGATGCCGCCTCCTTAATATTGCCAGTAGCAATCCCGAGAACGACGTCCCCCCTCTTTGAAAGCGCCTCTATGAGTTCTACGATTCCAGGCATTAATCTGTAATCAAGTGAACCTGCTATCTCCTCTTCGAGAAAAACCAGATATTCCCTAAAGAGGCCATCCATCTTGTCGGGTAAAAAATCCTTCTCCATTGCTTTGAAGATCTCCCTCAGGATTGCGATGTCTGTTTTTCCATCGGGCTTTATTCCGTCCATGGCGTTTTCAATTCCGTAGATCTTCTTACAGGCACGGCATACCGCCCTTGCCCCCGCACCGCCTGAGAGAAGGATAGTTCCGTCAAGATCAAAGAGAACGAGTTTCATCACACAACCTCAATTGCGGTTCTATAAAACTCCTCTTCAATCTCGCCCAAATCCCTCGCCATCCACGCGGCTTTCCTAAAGAGGCCCTCATCCCCTTTGCCCTCGCTTATCTGTTTTAAAAGCATGGACATCTCACTCCACTTTCTCCCGATTAGGTCCATTCTCTCAGAGAGCCTGAACTCCCTTAATGCGGGGATTATTTCCTCTGCCTCTCTCAGAAAATCCCTGTAGATCCATCTAAATCCGCCGCCGCCCGTTCCCCTTTTCTCTATCACCTGATATGCAAACCTCACACACCACTTCCAGTCAGGAGCATCGGCCCATGAGGGGAGTTCTTCAGCCCAGAGCCTTATAGTCCTTACCCCCGACTCTCCCCTTGGGCTCCTTGTTCCTTCAATCATGAACCTTGCGTTCCTTCTAATAGCCTCGGGAATAATCTCGGATAGGGGCGGAATGGGCCTTTCGAGATTCACTTCAAACCAGTTGTTGTTAAGCGGAAATGGAGGGGCTTTAGATATCCTGCCCTTTTTAAAATCCTGATATGTGACTATCTGCAACCCTTCAAATCCCGTATCCCCGAGAAAAACCCTCTCCGTCTCATCGTCATATCCCCAGACAGAGACTATGTGTCCTGGAAAGTGTGTAGATGATTTATAGTAATCCAGATAATAAATATCTGTCTGTACTAAGACAGGAACGTCTCTATCTATCCATTCTTTTAAAACCCGAAACGCCCTATCCTCGTCCGATTCGTACTTCCACGATGTGGGCTTATCAATTAGACTAAAGAAATTCGGCTCCATCCCGGGGCCCCGAAGGTGTATTATCCTTGAGGGGTTTAAATTCTCTCCTTTTGTATAGAAAAACCCAAGACCTCCACCGAGTCCAAAGCACATCGCCTCTGAGAGATTGTATCCGTAATATGTAACTACATCCCTTAGGGCCGTAGAGCCACAGTGTAATCCGGGGATATGAACCCAGTTATTAATGATCTTTTTCATAAGTTCTAGTTTACCATATCAAGACCAGTGGTTTAGCGGGTGTACGAATCATCTCCTCTTAGCCCGGCAATATTTCCGAAACCTTGCCTTTCCTTGTGGTTTAGCAGGGAGCGCTTAGACTCTTAGATAGTGTATTTTGGGGGGAATTTTTACCCACTTGAATCAAAAGTAGTTGACATATTATGTGAAAAATTTGTATAAATAGATAAGTATGGGGGTTCGGGATGGATGCAAAGAAAAGAAAATGTGATATTCGGGAGATGAAAAGGAGAAAGCAGGATGGATAAGGTTAGCTTTGAATTAGAAGTTGTAACTCCCCTTTTTCTAGGGGGTGCTGATGGTAAAACTGCTGAACTCCGTCCGCCTTCTATTCGCGGAGCAATGAGGTTTTGGTTTAGGGCGATGATGGGGAGAATAGTCGGAGGGGATATAAAGGCTATGAAAGAACTTGAGGCGGATGTGTTTGGAGATACAGATAAAGCCTCAAGTGTAATTCTGAGACTTGGAAATGTGAATTTAAACAAAGACAGCTATAACCCTCTCCCACATAAAAGCACCGGTTTTAAATTTGAAGGCTTCAAACCTGACCAGAAGTTCAATTTGACCTTGAGTGTAAGAAGTTCAAAAGACGTTCAAAATCTAGAAATCGCAGTCATGAGCTTTCTTCTACTAGTAAACTTAGGCGGCATTGGAAAGCGGTCTCGAAGAGGCTTTGGTAGTTTAAGGATACTCAAGTTTGATGGTGAGTTAAGTGACAAAAAGATTAAATCCCTCATAACTAATCAACCCAAATCTCGCCAGGAGCTTGAAAATCAAATTGTTTCTTTGATTCATCTTGCCAGCTCAAAGTCTAGCGGTTTTGCCGATGTAAAGAGGAAGACTCATTCCAACTCCAGTTTTCCATATATAAATCAAAACTTCCAGATGATAGTCGTAGAAAAATGGAAAAAGGATAAGAATGTGATCATTGAACAACCTTACGATACTTGGGAAGAAGCCATTAAAGACATAATGCTTAAAATGCGAAATTATAAGGATGAAGTCTTTGGCTCTGCTACTCCTCGTCAGGCTTCGCCACTTTTAGCTAAGGTTCACAAAATTGAAGATGCTTACAGAGTAGTCGTAAGTGCCTTTATGAACACTTCTATAAACAGTCAATTAAAAGGCGATTGGAAAAAAATGGAAGACTTTATCCAATCTTTATTACCCAATGTTACAAAACAATAATGGGAGTTCAACTTGATCCAAGACCTACTCGAACTCAAAATCAAAGCTTTTCTACATGACCCGCCTGAGAAGGCAATTATCCTGATGCAAACAGGCGTAAGCCACGAGGAAAGAGCAAAGGAACTGCTCCGTGAGCTTATCGGAGATGATGATATTGAAGAAGTGAAAAAGGCGGACATGAATGCCTCATCCGCCGATAGGATTAATCTTCCTGATTCAAAAGTAACATTCCTTGACAAGCCGATTATTAAACATCCCCTTTCAGGAGATGGGCTTGATAAAATCGAGGACATAGCAGCAAGAGACAAGAACAGAATTATTCAAGATGCGAAATCGGCGGTTGATAAAGCCATCAGAGAGATTAAAGCCGAGTGCGGGGATGACATCCGAAAAATATATCTCTCGATTTGGCGGAAGCTCCCGGATTTAATAAAAAACCATAGCCCCGATGAACTCAAGCCATTTTGGGATGTTCTTCCTGCCGATACTCGTATTCCAGACCATTCAATTTGGAATCACCGAAACGCTACTGCGGCGTTTACCGGAGGAATCGAGACTCTTCCTCCTTCTGAACTAGATAAGGAACCGGAAACGATTTACAACCTGTCTTTTCTTCTCTTTTCACTTGGTCCTGTACAGGAATTCATTGCCACGGCTAGAAAAACCCAAGACCTTTGGATGGGAAGCTATATTCTCTCTTACCTCTCTTGGCAGGCAATGAAAGCAGTAGTGGAAGAATTTGGACCAGATGTCATAGTTTTTCCCGATCTCTACAAACAGCCGTTAGTTGACGAGTGGCTCATTTCAAAGAAAAAGCTCGAACTCCAAAAGCCGGATATTGACCGCCTCTCGACTCCCACGCTTCCAAACAGATTTCTTGCGATTCTTCCTCAGATGAGAGAGGGGAAATATCAACCATCCGAGATTGCCAAAAAAGCGAAAGAGAGCGTTATTGCAACTTGGAAAGAAATGGCCGAGGCTGTCAGGGAAGGATTGGAGACTAAATTAGGGTGTAAGAACCCGGTGTGGGATAAAATCTGGGAGAGACAGATCGAAGATTTTATTGAAACTTACTGGGTAGCCTACAACTGGAAGCCGGATTACAAGCAAGTGGTGGAAGAGTATAAATCTTTAGTTGAGACAGAGAGGGATAAAAGCTGGGAGATGGGAAAGTTGATTAGTTTGTATGAAGATAAAAGCAAGTCACGGTACTCTCCAACTCTCGGCACGGTGTATCCACTCCTCTACGAACTCACCGAACGCTCCTTAGGCAGTCGAAAAGCAATACGGGATTTCAAACAGTCTGAAGAGTTAAACTACAAATGCACTCTTTGCGGTATGCGCGAACCTTTAACTGATAAAGAGGATGCTAAGCCAAAAGAATCCAGAGATTTTTGGAAGCAATTTGCTAACAAGGATTTACGTGAGATTCGCTCTGATGGCGGAGAAAGACTCTGCGCAGTTTGCACAACCAAACGGTTTGCCAAGAGATTCTATTTTGACCCCAAAGTGTTTGGGAATGGAGATTTGGGCTTTCCGTCTGTCAGCACGGTGGCAATGGCGACATATCAACATGCCATTGTGAAAAATACTGAACGGTTGAGAGATTCCATTCAGGAATTCAACGAAAAAGTTGGCGGATTCCTTCAGAGCATAGGGGCAGATTCCCGAAGCGACTCACTTCCTAAAATTAAAGAAGCCGTTAATAAGGTTGGCAAAGAGCTTCAGAAATTGCTAAGAGATTTCATAAGAATTGATGGGGAATGGCTGTACGAAGAGTCCTTCAACGAGAAAAGGTTAGAAAAAGAATATGGTTTTGATAAGAATATGTATGAAAAACAATTTAAAGATGCAAAGGGTGCTTTGGATAAACTAAGAAAAGAAGTGGGCAAAATCGTAGCCATGCCGCCTTCCAAGTATTACGCCGTTCTCTACATGGACGGCGATAACATGGGCAAGTGGCTAAGCGGTGAGCTCGCTCCAAGGATTCCAGAAATTGTCCATCCTGATATTAAAGACAAATTAGGAAAGGAATGGGATTTAAAACGCTCGCTTTCTCCCGCACTGCACTCATCCGTGAGCACCGCACTAAGGAATTTCTCGCTTACTCTTGTGCGACATATAGTTGAAGAAAAGTATCTCGGCAAGCTCATCTATGCCGGTGGAGATGATGTTCTAGCATTTGTTACTCTGAGTGACCTGCTTAATGTCATGCGCGACCTCAGGGCTTTTTACTCAGGATTCATTGATGAAAACGGTAATGCGGATTTCAAGAAGGGAAATGGCTTTATCGAACATAACGGCGAGCTTCTGATCACAATGGGCAAAACCGCCACAGCCAGTATGGGCGTAGCCATTGCGCACTACCTTCAGCCACTAAACCAGGTAATGAGCAAGGTTAGGGATATGGAGAAAGCGGCGAAGAAGGGTGAGAAAAACGCCTTTGCAATCTCTCTTATGAAACGTTCCGGTGGAACTGAGATTATAAAAGCGAAGTGGTATTATGACGATGGCGATACAAGATTTGATACCGTCAATTTTATCAATGAATTAGTCGCTCACTTCACAAGCGGTGCTCTCTCAACAAAGTTCGCCTATGATTTCAGAGAGAAGCTAAAGTGGATGGATAAGCTAACCCACGACGCCGTAAGCTCGGAAACTTTCCGGCTTCTTAGTAGACATAGCAACATCAAAAAATCTGTGAAGAAAATGTCGGAAGAAGAATTTAAATCAATGCTAATTTACATAAAAGAAGGATTAATGAAACTCCGCACGGAACTTGGCAAGTTGGAAGAAGTGTCAAAGATTCTGAGCATTGCTGTTTTTCTCTCAAAACAGGGAAGTGAGGGTGAATGATGAGAATATTCATTGAACCACTGGATGTAATGCTCTTTCGGGACGGCAAGCCGTTTTCGGCTGAGGAAGACGTTATCGCTTCAAGCATATTTCCGCCGTTTCCAAGCACGTTTTATGGTGCCATAAGAACGGAGATTCTAAGTCGGCAGAATTTCGAGTTCCTACCTCTATCGCCGGTCAAAAATAATTCCCAATATCTGAATCAAATTGATTCCCTGACTCAGGATCTGGGAATTGTCGGACCATTTATTGCAGATGAAAATCACCTTGAATACTTCCCAATTCCAAAGGATGTGATGAAAATCAAGGGTGAAGATAAATATGTTCAGCTAAAGCCTAGAAGTTCACCTCCGTTTAAAAGCGACTTAGCTGTTAGCCCGTTGTGGGTAAAAACAAACTATGACGAACACATGGAGGATAGCAAAGGGTTTATCAGGGAGAGCAAACTAAAGATTTACTTGCGAGGCGAGAAGAGCGATGGATGGTCAATCCTGAGTTTAGATGAGATTTTCCAGAAAGAAGAACGAGTTGGGATTAAGAGGCCTGGAGCGACGAAAACAACCGAAGAGGGGCTTTTCTACATAGCTGAATTTGTAAGGCTAAAGAGTAGATATGGATTTACGCTCGATATTGAGGGCAACGCGGATTTGCCAGATAAGGGTTTTCTCAGGCTTGGAGGAGAATCAAGAGCGGCATCTTACAGAAAAATAGAGGATAGAAATTGGGACGATGATGCAATCAAGAAGAAAATCAAAGAGACCCGCAAATTCAAGCTCTATCTGCTTAGCCCCGCTATTTTCAATCAAGGTTGGGTTGCAGAATGGATGCAAAAGGGCGAGAAAGACGGTCTCAAATTCAAGCGCG
This sequence comes from uncultured Spirochaetia bacterium, assembly GCA_964389705.1. Classification (GTDB taxonomy): domain Bacteria; phylum Desulfobacterota_D; class UBA1144; order Nemesobacterales; family CSP1-2; genus PSLL01. The sequence goes on along the minus strand of CAYMEO010000073.1, from coordinate 3,677 downwards.
TCTCGGCTTGCGTAGGAAAGCCTGTTTCCGTCGGTGGATTCGATATTGTCAAGAACGAACCCAAGCCGATAAAAAAAGCCGTTCCTGCGGGAAGCGTTTACTTCTTTGAACTGCTGGAAGGGAACGTTGATGAACTTTTTAAAGCGTTTCAGTTCAAATCGATTTCTGATGAGAAACAAAAAGAGGGTTTTGGCATAACTCTGGTAGGAGGTTGGAGCAATGTTTAAACAAGCTAAGGTCTTATTTCTTTACACAGAAACTCCGCTTCACACAGGAAGCGGGTCGTCTCTTAGCGTTGTAGATTTGCCTATCCAGCGCGAGAGGCATACAAACTTGCCTATGGTTCAGGCATCGGGTTTGAAAGGAAGCTTACGGGATTATGCTGAGAACAAAGCCAAGAATGAAAAAGATGGAAGTGCAAAGGATCTTATGAAAAACAAGATCACACTCGTCTTCGGTCCTGAAAAGGAGGGAAGCGAACACGCCGGAGCAATTTCTTTCACAGACGCAAGGCTTCTCTTATTTCCCGTCCGATCACTCAAAGGCATTTTCGCATGGGTAACCTGCCCTTCAGTTCTTCAAAGATTTCTTCGAGACCTGACAATTGCAGGACTGACTCAGACTTTGACTGTTCCAAGTGTAGGAGAGAATGAGGCTTCAGTAACAAATTCATCCGAAGTTACAGTGGATAACAAAGTCATTCTCGAAGAGTTTTCTTTTACTGCTAACAAAAGTAATGGAGCCGATAGTATTGCGAAATGGCTCTCTGGTAATGCAATACCTACAAGCACAGAGTATAGTTTCTGGAAAAGTAAAATAACCAAAAATCTCGTCATACTTCCCGACAACGCATTTCGTGATTTTACGGAGTTCTCCACTGAGGTAATTGCTCGTATAAAGCTCAATCCAAAGAAAACCACCGGGAAAGACCCAGAGACAGGGGAGAGTGGAAATCTTTTTTATGAAGAACATTTGCCGAGTGATACGCTTCTCTACTCACTGGCTTTAGCTTCCGATCCCCTTGGGACTAAAGTCAATGGTCTCAAATCAGCAAGTGATGTTCTAACATTTCTTACAAGCCTAGGAATTGACCGATTTCAGCTAGGTGGAGATGAAACGGTGGGTAGAGGGATTGTGAAACTTCAATTTTTGGAGGTTAAGAAAAATGGAACAGGAAAGCCAAATACGAACACTTGAGCAAAAGAGGGCGAGCAAGGCTTGGGATTTTGTGAATGAGGTAAAGCAAAAAGAGGAAGGTACCAAAAAGAAATATAGGTCCTTAGCACTAAAGACTCCCGTTCTTATTTTGACCAATGGTCTGGGGCAAACTCTGGCATTCTTCAAGTCAAAGGGTGGTGAGCATGAGTTACTCTACGGACATCTAACCAAATGGCTTACTAACGAGAATAAGATTTATGAACCGGGTGAGTTAGTTCAAAAAGTCATTAGCGGAGACAGCGCAAAATACCGTCAAGCCACAACCGAAACCCTGGCTTTTTTGAACTGGCTAAAACGCTTCGCCGAAGCCGTATTGCCGGAGGATTAGAGGAATGAGCAATCAAAAAACGGCAAACCTGCCGCTCTCAAACGAGACGCTAAATGCTGTTGAAATCGGATTTAAATCCTGCCAAAACATAGGTCTTTTACTTTCCAAGTATGTCAGATGGAACGTAAACTGGTTAGCGGCAAATTTAGAAGCCGAGTTTGAAAGATTAAAAAGGAGCAAGTCACAGCTTTTAGATAAAAAGACGGTTTATAGTCCCACCGTGAGTATTGGCAATAATCCATCTAGCGAAGCCTCATCACAGCTCAGGAATTATCTTGACCGGTTCAAATCTACCCTCTCATCACTGGAGAAAAGTGGATGGAAAGTGGAACGTTTTAGCAATCTAAAAACCCAGTGGCGCATGGTTGTCGGTCTTGGGTCTGGAAGCATCCTCGAAACAAGTATGACCCTCCACAGAATCTACGGATTCCCTATAATTCCAGGGAGCGCATTGAAGGGATTAACAAAGGCTTATGCGAATACAGTGAAAAACATACCCGACTCTGACCCACAAATTACTGAAATCTTCGGCTCCCAGTCCTCTGAAAAACCAAGCCAGGGCAAAGTCATATTTTTTGATGCTATTCCTATCAAATTTCCAAGACTCAAATTGGACATAATGAATCCCCATTATCAAGAGTATTACAGTGATCCATCTGGCGGAACGCCACCAGCAGATTATTTAAGTCCTAATCCTATTTTCTTTCTCACTGTAGGCGAAGGAGCAGAGTTTTATTTCGCTGTGGCTTCTAAAGATGACAATCTCGCTAAATCAGCTAAAGGTTGGCTTGAAAATGCTCTTAAGGAACTTGGAGTCGGGGCAAAAACAAGCGCGGGGTATGGGTATTTTGAGTAGGGAGAGAGGTTATGAGCAGGATGGTTCTTACCACAGTCGGGACGTCATTGATTTTTCACTTAGTAGAGAAGAAGGCTAATTTAAAAAACCACGTAGAAACAATCGAGGGTAGATTTTCTAAAGAATTGGATGATTATCGCAAGGAATATGACGTTCTAAAAAAAGAAAGCCTTGCTCACTTGAAAGGCTTAAATCTCGATAAACCTACCGACCTGAATAAGTCATCAGCCGAGATTAAAAGTCTGGTTAAGCTCGAAATCGGTAATAACGACCTGGTTTATCTCTTCGCAACCGAAACGATAGATGGAAAGTTGTGTGCAGAAGTCCTCAAAGATTTCATTGAGAAGAAGTTTGAGTGTGAAGTAAAACTCGAAGAAATTAACGGACTACAGGTCTCTAATCCAGAGCTTTTTAAGAAGACTGGAGTTAGAAATTATATTGATAAGGCGACCCAAATTATTGAAAATCACCGTTATAGTCATCAATTGATTTTAAATACTACAGGCGGTTTTAAGGCAGTCGTTCCTTACACAACTCTTCTCGGTATGCTCTTTCAAGTCCCCGTCTTTTACATTTTTGAGGAAACTCAAAGCCTTATTGAACTGCCTCCACTGCCTTTAGAATACAACTTCAAAATAATCGAAGAGTTAAAGGACAAGTTCTATAGAATAGACTCAGAAACAAGCATTCCCTATGATGAATTTAGAAAGGGCGTAAATGATGAGAAGTACAAACAATGCATACCATTAATAGAAGAAGAAAATAGCTATGTCACTCTTTCCGCAATAGGGCTAGCAATTTGGGAAAAATACAAACAAGATAATCCACCTCCTCCTCCAAGAAGTAACAGATCTCCAGATGAGAAAGATCATCTGAGGGAATTAAAACAAGAACCGTCAAGAAGTAATGAGTTTGAGAAGTTTAGGGAGAAATTAAGAAATCACGATTGGATAGATGATTTTTGGTATTTAAAAGGGTGTAACCCTTCCGATAAAAAGATAGAAATTATGGGGAATGAACTTCATATATATTATGAAGGAATAGTGTTGAGAGTTAAAACTACTGCTCAATACCATAAACAATTTGAAATCGCAAAAAAGAAACTATGGGAACTTTTAACATGATCACCAAGCTTTCCTTATCTACAGTGATGGAACCAGAACCACAAAGTTTAATATGGAAATTCCTACAAATAATGAGACTATCTTAAAAGCCGCCTTAGTGGATTTGAACGAAATCTACTTCAACATCTAGGGAGAACCGGAAATAAATTTA
>CAYMEO010000072.1:7118-13657 GCA_964389705.1 uncultured Spirochaetia bacterium | reverse complement strand
AGACTATTACATCCATGCCCATTTGGTGCTATAATCCTAAACTAGGAGGTTCTAACTTTTCCTTATTAAGGAGAAGATCAAATGGCCAGAGAATATGTATCGGAAATCTCAAAAAAACTAGAAGAAGAAATAATGATTATGTGTGATTGGACAAAAGAAATGCTTGAGACAACATGGGAAGGATTCCGAAGGCATGATAAGGAGAGGCTCAATCAAGCAGAGAAGCTCGGTCGAGAAATCCATCAAAAGGAAAAAGAACTGACGCACTTAATTGCAACTGGCCTATCAAGAAATGAAGAGACAATTAAAGAATTGGGGTTTCTCCCCGGACATCTTGAGAGAATTGGAGATAACATTGAGCTTCTTATAAGGTGTATAAGAGGGATGACACACGATGGAACGCTATTTAGTGAAAGGGCAATAAAAGAGATCAACACCCTTTTTAATAAATCCGTTGAGCTTCTTGAATGCGTTCGAGATGCCATAAAAACGAAAAATAAGGTGCTTATAAGATACATCAAAGAGGAGGGAGAAAAATTCCAGGATATGATCGGCGAATATGCGCTTGCTCACCAGGAGCGCCTGATTCAGGGCACATGTATACCCAAGGCCTCCTCAGTTTACCTTGCCATCTTAGATTATCTTGCTGATATAGAAAGGCACATAAGACAGATGGCATATAAGATAACCGCACAGCAGTTATAAATCTTTTATTAATACAATCCTTTCTGAAAGCGATAGGATTCTCATAGAATTGTAGATATTGAAAACGACTTAAGATTTGCATCTCAATTCCTATGGGAATAAAAATTAAATGCGCTATATTTCAAAAGGAGGAAGAACATGAAGAAGCCCAAGACAATTGTTATTCTGATTATAGCCTTGCTGATTATAATTCTGCTTGCACAAAATGCAAGAGCCATAGAAGTAAGGTTCCTTTTCTGGAGTTTTTCCGCATCGGCATTTGTTATGTATCTCATTTTCTATGCCATCGGCGTTATATCGGCAATCGTCGGGATATTTTGGAGAAGGATATAAACGCAAGGCCTAGACTAGGAGATTTTTAAGTCAGGTCATCTTTTACAGAATTCACCCCCATTCATTTTATCTAAATTCACACCCCTTGCCATCCCAAGATCTTGCAATCATTGGTGCAAGACAGCCAACGGCCGAGAGCAAGTCAGACACCCCGCTCTGCTACAAGCAGGGTTTGAATATCATAATCCAATAGCTCTCCTATCCGTCCTATGCTCACATCGGCCGATGGATATTTTACAATGACCGTTGGGTCGTGTGCATAGTGTCCTTGGCGCGGAAAGACAGTTGTCACGCGTCTGCCCCATACATTTTTTATGGTTGTCAATATACGCAGTTTATCATCTACCAACACATAATGCTCGGCTGGGTAACGGCTCTCGACATCCTCAAGTTCAAGCTCCTTATGTATGTAAATCAGAACGTTTTTGTCTACCGCCTCCTGTAGACCCGATCTCTCAATCTTGCGTGGCTGGAAGACCACATCGCCATCCGATAGAATAACTGTGGGTCCCCATCTCTTGAGGCAATCTACAACGTCGAGCGAATTCGGGAAAAGACGGTTTGCAAATGGATAATCAATCAGGAAATGTGAGACCGCAGGGAGATGAGGATCACGCGGGTATTCAACTCGGTATCGCTGCAGCGCACCGAGGTAATCGGCATACCCGAGTTCGGTTCGAAGTTCTTCAAAAATCGTCCAGTAGCGCTGCTGGCGCTCATGTCCAACCTCACGCTCAAGGTGATTCATCAGGTCAACAACTATACGATCATTGTCTAGAAGCGTGTTATCAACATCGAGCAGGAATACTACTCGATTTAGAGTCATGTTTACTTACCCTCCTCCCCACTTAATACATGCGCGAATGGCATTTTTATCCGCCCGCGCTCCATTTTGTGACCCCGGGCTCAGTCATTGACCAAGGATCGAGCACCTTATTTAATTCATCTTCTGGGAGAATCCTTCTCTCCAGAGCCACCTGTCTTACAGTTCTTCCAGTCTCATACGCTTCTTTTGCGAGTTTTGCAGCAGCATCATAACCGATTATAGGAGCAAGAACTGTACACATAGCAAGGCTCTTTTCAATCATCTCCTCGCAACGCTCCCGATCGGCTCTAATCCCAACTATGCATTTCTCTGCAAATACCTGTGAAACACTAGAGAGAAGCTCTATTGACTGGAGTATATTATGAGCCATAACTGGCATCATCACATTGAGCTCGAAGTTCCCAGACTGCCCCCCTATTGTGATTGTCAGGTCGTTTCCCATAACCTGAGCCGCAACCTGACAGACAGATTCCGCAATCACAGGGTTCACCTTTCCAGGCATGATGGATGAGCCGGGCTGAACGGGAGGAATTAATATCTCACCGATTCCACATCGAGGCCCGCTCCCAAGCCACCTTATGTCATTTGCTATTTTCATAAGGCTTACAGCCAAAGTCTTAAGCGCGCCACTTGCCTCAACAACAGCGTCTTTCGCCCCCTGAGCCTCAAAGTGGTTTTCTGCCTCTCTAAAATTAATCCCAGTCATCTCTGTTAGATTTTTTGCCACGAGACTACCAAACTTAGGATGCGAATTTATTCCAGTTCCAACTGCAGTTCCTCCGATTGCGAGTTCAGAGAGATGGTGTCTTGTATTCTCAATCCTCTTTATCCCATGATTAACCATGGTCGCATATCCGCTAAATTCCTGTCCAAGTCTGATTGGAGTCGCATCCTGAAGGTGTGTACGCCCGATCTTTACAATCCGATCAAACTCCTTTGCCTTATCGGCCAATGCTCCGTGAAGCCTTTTAAGCGCGGGTAACAGCTTTTTTTCAATCGTCTCGAGGGCGGATACATGAATAGCCGTAGGAATCACGTCATTGCTTGACTGCCCCATGTTTACGTGGTCATTCGGATGCACAGGCTTTTTATCACCGATTTTCCCGCCAAGGATTTCATTTGCGCGGTTGGATATGACCTCATTTGCATTCATGTTTGTCGAGGTTCCAGAGCCCGTCTGAAATATATCGAGAACGAAATGGTCGTCTAACTTTCCTTCTATCACCTCTTTTGCCGACCTTGATATGGCCTCTCCGATCTTTGGGTCAAGGAGTCCGAGTTCTACGTTTGCCTGTGCGGCGGCAAGCTTTATCATTCCAAGCGCCCTAATAAACTGTCTTGGGAAACGAATCCCGCTTATTGGGAAATTCTCAACCGCCCTCGCCGTCTGAGCACCATAGTACGCAGAGGCTGGAACCTTCATCTCGCCCATTGAATCACTTTCAATCCTGAATTCCTCTTTTGACATATTCAATAGTCCTCCTTGATTATAATCCTTCTACTTGTCATTGCGAGCATCCGAAGGATGCGTGGCAATCTCAAAAAGGATAGGATTGCTTTGTCGCTTCACTCCTCGCAATGACAAGTAAGAAGACCTTTCTTTCAATAATGCCATAACATCACAGAAAATAGAATCTATCCGAGTCTTTTGGTAAGTCAAATACAACTTATGCATCCTTGTTTTCTCTCCTAACGTCTAACTAATCGCAATCGGGTTATAGCAGGTTACACAATTCAAAAACAGGAGGCACGTATATGCCGCGCAATGTATTGCATATAGCATCAATAATTAGTTTGGTTCTGATAGTTTCAGGATTACAGCCTGAAATCCGAGCCGAGCAATCAGGTGTCACTAAGTTCAAAGTGTGTATTGAGAATATATCGAATCCAGACGGACAAATGGCCTCGAATGGCACTAAGTGGTCGTTTGCGCTGTCTCCCGGTGTTTGGGTAGTGCATGGCAAGAATTCTCCGCTCTTTACAACAGAGAAACACGACCGCGGCAAGGGTCTCGAGGCTCAGTCCGAGGACGGCAATCCCGCAACCCTTGCGGAGTCGCTCAAGAAACAACCCGGCGTCAAATCAAGCGGCATTTTTAATACCCCTGTAGGCACTACGGCCCCGGGCCCGATTGGACCGGGCAGAGCGTTTGAGTTCACATTCACTGCGGCTCCAGGGTCGAGATTATCGTTTGCGATGATGTTTGGACAATCCAATGACCTCTTCTACGCATCGAATGATACGGGAATAGCACTCTTTGACAAAAAAGGCAAACCGATTAGCAGCGACATTACCCCCAAGGTTTCACTCTGGGATGTGGGCACAGAAGAGAATGAGGAACCAGGCATAGGGCCCAATCAAGCCCCCCGTCAGTCAGCTCCAAATACGGGCACAGAGGAGGATGAGCCTGTTCAGCTTATCAGTGCGGTTCATGACGGCTTCACATATCCGAAGACATCCGATGTCATTCGCATCACTATTACTCCGGAGGAAAACCTTCAGAGCAGTAGCAAGTAGAAGTCTTATCAGGCACGTGATTATAATCACACACTGAATAACTAAAAGGAGGTATTTCAAAATGTTAAGACGTAAATTTATAGTTGTGTTAGTATTGGTTATAATCGGGGTTATGTGGTATCTCTTCCGTCCAGAGAGGCTCTTTGTCAATCAGACCGTAAACGAGGGGTTTCCGGTAGCCAATTCAGAAAGGCAGAGCGCATCGCCCCAGGTCCTGTTTAAAGGGAACTTTCATGGTGTAGCCCATGAGACCAAAGGCTTTGCTACGGTCTATCAACTCCCCAATGGCGGGCGGGTGCTCCGCTTTACAGAATTCAAAACCTCTAACGGCCCCGAGGTTCAGGTCTATCTCATCGCCGCCAACGATGCAAACGACAGCGACACCGTTAAGCAGGCAGGATTCGTTTCTCTCGGTCCAATTAAGGGCAATATAGGGGATCAGAATTATGACCTGCCCGCAGATGTTGACCTGGCAAAGTACAAGGCGGTTACAATCTGGTGCCGCCGATTCGGTGTTAACTTTGCCACTGCACCTCTGGCACCGCAGCAAAATTAAAGGGGTGAGATAAGATGCCTTATGAAAACCATTTTGATGTGATTATTATTGGAACCGGAGCTGGAGGAGGAACCCTCGCTTATGCCCTGGCTCCCTCCGGTAAACGCATTTTGCTTTTAGAGCGCGGCGACTATGTACCGCGAGAGAAGGATAACTGGAATCCCCGCGCTGTGAATGTCGAGGCGAAGTACAACACAAAAGAGGTATGGTATGGCAAGAATTGCAATCCGCTCCATCCTCATACCAATTATTACGTGGGTGGCAATACAAAATTCTATGGTGCCGCCCTGTTCCGCCTTCGCAAGGAGGATTTCGGGGAAGTTAGGCATCACGGCGGGATTTCGCCCGCTTGGCCAATCTCATACGATGAGATAGAGCCTTACTACACCAGAGCCGAGCATCTCTATCAGGTGCATGGTGAGCGAGGGGTTGACCCAACTGAACCCCCGGCGAGTGCGCCCTATCTCTATCCGCCTGTGAGCCACGAGCCACGCATTCAGCAGTTGAGCGATGACCTAAGCCAGCTTGGACTGAGGCCGTTTCACACACCTCTCGGCGTCATGCTGGATGAGATGAATCCACACAAGAGCCGATGTATCCGATGCAATACATGCGATGGCTTCCCATGCCTGATGTATGCAAAGTCCGATGCCCAGGTAGTTTGTGTTGATCCCGCTCTTATGCACCAAAATGTGACGCTGCTTACCGGCGCTTACGTCTCGCATCTTGAGACCAGCCCTTCGGGTCATGATATAACCAAGGTGCATGTCGAGCGCAACGGCGAGAAAGAGACATACTCGGCAGACATCGTTGTTGTCTCTTGCGGCGCAATCAACTCCGCGGCGCTGCTCCTCCGCTCGGCAAACGACAAGCACCTCAAGGGTCTTGCCAATAGCTCAGATGTTGTTGGCCGTCACTATATGGGTCACGTCAATTCCGTTCTTATGGCAATATCCAGGTGTCCCAATCCCACTATCTTCCAGAAGTCGCTCTCTGTCAACGATTTCTATTTCGGCTCAAAGGAATGGGAATATCCAATGGGGCATATTTCATTTGTTGGCAAGCTCGATGCGGAAACATTGAGGGCCGGAGCGCCTGCCATCGCCCCCGGATGGACACTGGAGCTTATGGCCAAGCACTCACTCGACTTCTGGCTCACATCGGAAGACCTGCCGGCCCCAGAGAATCGCGTAACACTCGACTGCAAAGGCAATATCGTGCTTACATATAAACCGAACAACGAAGAAGGGCACAAGCGTCTGATCGCCAAGCTAGAGGACTTGATGAGGCAACAGTCCAGGTGCTCTGTTCATGGGCACGATTGCCACCAGGGGTTGTTTTCGCGGAATCTGTTTATCGGCCAGCGGATTCCGCTTGCAGGGGTGGCGCACCAGAATGGCACAATTCGGTTTGGCAATGATCCAAAAACATCTGCACTTGATAGGAACTGTAAAGCGCACGACTTGGACAATCTCTACGTTGTTGATGCGAGTTTCTTTCCGTCAAGCGGTGCGATAAATCCCGCGCTGACAATTATGGCAAATGCCCTGCGCGTTGGGGATCATCTAATGGAGAGGATGAGATAAATGATGCATGTAGGGG
>CAYMEO010000072.1:0-7108 GCA_964389705.1 uncultured Spirochaetia bacterium | reverse complement strand
GGTTTGAAACCTGCCCCTACATGCTCATGTGAGGAGAAATTATAAATGGTAAGAGCCGTTACGAGATTAAGAAAGACAACCTTCTCTCTCTGGCTTTTCTTTGTGCTCTGTTTTTGGCTATCCACTGCACTTGCCCAGCAGGCGGAAGAACGCGTCAAAGCCGTGGCCTCCATTGGGATGACGGTGAGTGACATGGATCGCTCAGTGGAGTTTTATTCCGAGGCGCTCTCATTCAAGAAGGTATCGGACATCGAGATAGAGGGCGCTGAATATGAACATCTCATGGGTGTCTTTGGACTTCGGATTCACATGGTTCGGATGCAACTCGGCGATGAATTCATCGAGCTGGTTCAATACATCGCGCCCTCCGATGGTAAGCCAATTCCGATAGATTCTCACAGTAACGATCTTTGGTTTCAACATCTTGCCATTGTTGTAGGCGACATGGATAAGGCATACGAACACATACGCAAATACAAAATCCATCAAATCTCGACAAGCCCTCAGACCCTTCCCAAATCAAATAAGCCGGCAGCCGGAATCAGGGCTTTCAAGTTCAAGGACCCGGACGGTCATCCATTGGAACTACTGTGGTTTCCCAATGATAAGGGCGATCCTCGATGGCATAATCACACCGATAAACTGTTCATGGGAATAGACCATACGGCGATTACAGTAAGCAATACCGAGGCAAGTCTCAAGTTTTATAGAGACCTATTGGGACTGAATGTTGTCGGTGGGAGCCTCAATACCGGCACGGAACAGGAGCATCTCGATAATGTGTTTGGCGCTACGGTTCGCATTACAGCACTTCGGCCTCCTATACAACCACCGGGAATTGAATTCCTAGGGTATGATACGCCCGTGGGTGGCCGATCTATACCTCCGGACGTAAGGACTAACGACATAGTGCATTGGCAAATAACACTTATAGTCAATGATGTGGAAGCTGTGGCAAAGCGACTGTGCGAGAACAACATACGCTTTGTTTCAGATCAGGTACGCACATTGCCGGATGACAGGCTTGGATTTAAAAAAGGAATCATAGTTCTCGATCCCGATGGCCACGCAGTAGAGTTGGTAGAAGGGTGGACGAATCAATACGCGAAAGAGGCTCTTGAGGAATTGGAATAGATGAATGACAATTATAATGAGCCATAGAATAAATGTTGAAATAATAGAGGAGAAAAAAATGAAAGCAATTGCCGTAATCCCTGGAAAACCCAATTCGGTGCATCTGCGTGCGGTTCAAAAGCCCAAGGTAAGCGACATCCCCAATGGACGAGGCGTGCTCGTAAAGGCTCTGCGCGTGGGCGTAGACGGCACGGATAAAGAAATAAATGCGGCTGAATACGGAGCCGCACCACCGGGAGATAATTACCTTATTATCGGGCACGAGTCATTCGGTGTTGTCGAAGAGATTGGACCAAATGTCACAGAACTGCAAGTGGGCGATTATGTCACTGCGACTGTGCGTCGGCCCGGAACTAGCATTTACGACAAGATCGGCATGTATGATATGACCACAGACGACACGTATTTCGAACGAGGCATCAATCTGCGTCATGGTTATCTCACCGAATACTATGTGGATGAACCGGAGTACATAGTTAAGGTGCCCAAGGGTTTGAAAGAAGTTGGCGTTCTGCTCGAGCCTACAAGCGTGGTTGAAAAGGGAATCGCACAGGCCTATGAGATTCAGAGGCGTCTCCGTGTTTGGCATCCAAAACGCGCCGCAGTGCTCGGCGCAGGAACAATAGGGCTTCTGGCAACTATGGCCCTCCGCCTTAGGGGTCTTGAAGTCTGTACATATGGCCTGACAAAACCGCCATACTTAAATTCCGACCTTATTGAACAAATTGGCGGCTGCTATCACAGCACACAGGACACTACGCTCATGAAAGAGGCCAAAGAACATGGCCCATTTGAGATCATTTTTGAGGCGACGGGATTTTCACCTCTGGCATTTGAGGCTATGGAAATACTGGGGAAAAACGGGGTGCTAATTCTTTCAAGTGTCACTGGTGGAGACAGAACTACAGAAATACCGTCAGATAGAATCAATCTGGGATTTGTACTTGGCAACAAGGTTGTAGTAGGTACTGTGAACGCCAATCGTGAGTATTTTGAAATGGGAGTCAAGGACTTTTCGCAGGCTGAGCTTGAGTGGCCTGGATGGTTATCGGAGTTTCTCACCCATCCTATAAAAGGACTCGAAAGCTATCAAGAGTTGATGAAAACCCTCACAGAAGCCAATGGCGCAATCAAGGTATTTTGCGAAGTTGCCCCAATTCCGTAAAGGACCACGACATGGACATAAACCGACCTATCTTCATTCCGGTTATTCTTGGCACACCGCGCCAGGGACGTATGAGTGGGCACGTGGCGAGATTCATTGTTGAAGAGGTTAGAAAACGAAACGGCGTGGAGACAGAATTGATTGACATACGCAATATTCCACTATCGACGACGGATGCCGGCGAATCAATAAAGGACACTACGTTCTCCTCAACCGTTATGCACGCAGATGGATTAATTATTGTCACTCCTGAGTATAATCACAGCTACCCAGGTCTCCTCAAGCACGTGCTAGATACAAACCTCAAGGAGTACATACACAAGGCCGTTGGAATCTGCGGCGTCTCCGCGGGAGGGTTTGGTGGCACAAGAGTAATACAGGGACTACTCCCCGTGATGAGGGAATTGGGATTGGTAACCATATTCTGGGACGGAAACTTCTCCAATGTCCAGAATATATTCGATTCCTCAGGCAATCTCCTAGATCAGGCTTATGTCAAGCGCATTGATAAGTTCTTAAAAGAACTGATATGGATGGCAAAGGTTTTGAGATACGGGCGTGAGAACGTCCCGCTTGAGTAATGATAAGTAGAGATACAGGGTGCAAGAGCGGGATACAAGATTCATCATGCATCATTTTATTAAGGAGATAATATGCCAAAAGTCAATAAGAAACCGAATAAGATGATTTGCCCCGATTGCGGTGTAGAGATGAATCACCATGCCGACAAGATTGATTACACGGCAACCTTATCCGAGTCGGATGACATAGACCCCGATCTTGGCGGTGTTCTCAAAGAAGCCCACACATGCCCGGAATGTGGAAAAACAGAGGTTCGCAAGGCTAATTGAGGATGGTAGGCAGGTGCAAAACCGGAATTGACTTATCAATGACATAGTGACATAGATAAGTTATCCCCGTTTCGTCACATTAAATCCTTATTTAAAGCCCTATCATCTAATTTATATCAAAACAATTTGAGGTACCTCAAACATGACGACACAGGAAGAAAAAAGATTGGAGGAGGAGCGCACTCGAAAGGCATACTGGAGGCGTTGGGGACCCTACTTGAGCGAAAGGCAGTGGGGAACCGTAAGGGAAGACTATAGCCCTTATGGCACGGCATGGGACTATTTCACACACGATCAGGCGCGCTCAAGGGCCTACAGGTGGGGCGAGGATGGCATCGCCGGAATCTCTGACAACCATCAGAGGCTCTGCTTTGCAATAGCCATGTGGAATGGCCAAGACCCTATTCTCAAAGAAAGGCTCTTTGGCCTGACAGGAAGTGAGGGTAATCATGGAGAGGACGTAAAAGAATACTACTTCTATCTTGATAACACTCCCACACACTCATATATGAAGTATCTATACAAGTACCCTCAGCGGGCTTTCCCATATTCACAATTGGTTGAGGAAAACAGGAGGAGAGGTCGTAAGGAGCCAGAATTTGAACTCCTCGATACGGGTGTATTTGCCGATGACAGGTATTTTGATGTTTTCATAGAATACGCAAAAAGCTCGCCAGACAATATCCTTATCCAAATTAGCGTTATAAACCGTGGGCCTGAGGAGAAGACTCTTCATCTTCTACCTACACTGTGGTTCCGCAACACATGGTCATGGGTCAAGAATCACGTCAAGTATAGACCCTCTCTTAGACTGATTAAATCCAACGGCCGTAGAAATATAGTAGAAGCCTCCCACCCAACCCTCGGACAAATGTGGCTCTACTGCGAAGAGCCAAATGAATTTCTCTTCACTGAGAATGAGACCAACTATGAGAGACTGTTTGGTGTCGGCAATTCTTCTCTTTATGTCAAGGATGGAATCAACGATTACATATTGCATGGCAAGAAGGAATCCGTAAATCCCAATCAGACGGGAACAAAGGCCTCGGCGCATTATGTACTCAAGGTCGGTGCAGCAGAAACCAAAACGGTATCACTGAGACTCAGCGACTCTAACAGCCTATCGGAGCCATTTGGAGCCAACTTTGAGACCATATTTCAAGACCGCAAGCGCGAGGCGGATGAATTCTATGAACGTATCAGTCCGTTTTCTATGACTGAAGAGATGAGAAACGTACAAAGGCAGGCATTTGCCGGGATGCTTTGGAGTAAACAGTTCTACTATTATGTGGTAGAGGATTGGCTAAATGGAGACCCGTGCTGCCCTCCCCCTCCGCCTGAGCGCAAACACGGCAGGAATCACGAATGGTTCCATCTCTATAATGAGGACGTCCTTTCAATGCCGGATAAATGGGAATACCCCTGGTTCGCGGCATGGGATCTGGCATTCCATACTATTGTGCTTTCAATGATTGATCCGGACCTTGCAAAGCGTCAGCTTATACTGCTTACGAGGGAATGGTATATGCATCCCAATGGACAGATTCCGGCTTATGAATGGAATTTTAGCGATGTAAATCCTCCAGTTCACGCCTGGGCCGCATGGCGCATATACAACATAGAGAGAAAGATGTATGGTCGCGAGGATAAGCTCTTCCTTGAGCGTGTGTTTCAGAAGTTACTCCTGAACTTTACATGGTGGGTAAACCGAGAGGATGCAGAAGGAAACAACGTATTTCAGGGCGGATTCCTCGGACTCGATAATATTGGGGTCTTCAACAGAAGCGTTCAGCTCCCAACAGGAGGACATATAGAACAGTCCGACGGCACAAGCTGGATGGGGATGTATTGTCTCAATATGCTTGCAATCGCCATTGAACTGGCAAAATATAATCCTGCTTATGAGGATATCGCAAGCAAATTCTTTGAACACTTCCTCTATATCGCCGATGCCATGAATCACATCGGAGGGGAGGAGATAGGGCTTTGGGACGAAGAGGACGGTTTTTACTATGATGTTCTCCACATGCCCGATGGCAGTCATATATCCCTGAAAGTGCGTTCAATGGTCGGACTCATACCGCTTTTTGCTGTTGAGACCCTAGAGCCAGAGGTCTTGAAGCACCTTTCAGGCTTCAGAGGACGGCTTGAGTGGTTCATTAAGAACCGTCCAGACCTCAGAGAAAACATCGCCTGCACACAGACACCAGGCGTGGAAGAGAGAAGACTCCTTTCGATTGTCAATCAGGATAGGCTGAAAAGAGTACTCCAGAGGATGCTAAACGAGACGGAATTTTTCGGGCCTTACGGCATACGCTCCCTCTCGAGATTCCATCTAAAAAACCCCTATATACTCGGTATAAATGGACATGAGTACAGTGTGAATTACGAACCCGCAGAGTCAAGCAGTGGCCTTTTTGGTGGAAACTCCAACTGGCGCGGGCCTGTGTGGTTTCCAGTGAACTTTCTACTTATCGAATCATTACAGAAGTTTCACTATTACCTTGGAGATGATTTCAAGGTAGAGTGTCCGACCGGCTCAGGGAAATATATGACGCTCTGGGAGGTAGCAACCGAAATATCTCACAGGCTCATGAGAATTTTCTTTAGAAATTCCTCTGGGTGGCGTCCAGTATATGGTGGAACTGAGAAGTTTCAGACCGACCCACACTGGCGAGACCTGATTCTTTTCTATGAATATTTTCATGGAGACAACGGCGCAGGAATAGGGGCAGGACATCAGACCGGATGGACAGGTCTGGTGGCAAAACTCATACAGCAGTGTGCAGAGTATTGCAGGCAAAGAAAGATACCCGAACTGATAAGAAAAGAAGAGCCGGAACCGGAATACAAGGATCGAGAAACAAACAGTACTTCTGCCAAAGTCTAAAGGAAAAAAATTTAACTAAGAGGGCTCCCTGATGATTAATCGAGGGATTACGCAGTGCGCTGCGGCCTCTTTATACCGAGCTTCTGCATACGAGACCGGAGTGTATTGGGGTTAATATCGAGAATTGAGGCGGCGCCCCTCTTACCATCAATCACCCAGTTTGTCTGCTCAAGAACACGAATAATATGGCCGCGCTCTACATCCTCCAGCGTCTCCACCGAACCCTGAGTCTGTGAACCAACACTTAGCCCTAGAAGAGATTCATCAATTTGGATTGTAGAACCCTGCGCAAGGACAACAGCACGCTCCATTACATTCTGTAACTCCCTTATATTCCCAGGCCAGGGGTAATTCATTAGTCGATCCATAGTCTCCTTAGAGATGCTCTGGACCTGTTTACTGAGCTTCTTTGCAAACTTGGTAATAAAAAAGTTTACAAGTAGGGGGATGTCCGATTTGCGCTCCCTAAGGGGCGGCACCTCTATCGGAAATACATTCAATCTATAGAATAGGTCTGATCTGAACGAGCCGGATTTAACAGCCTCCGCAAGATTCCTGTTTGTTGCAGCAATCACACGCACATTCACATTGATTAATCTACTACTCCCCACACGCTCAAATTCTCCTTCTTGCAATACCCGTAAGAGTTTAACCTGAGTGTCCAGTGGCAAATCACTAACCTCATCCAAAAAGATTGTCCCACCATCTGCCAATTCAAATCTACCAATCCGTCTCTGCACGGCCCCTGTAAAAGCCCCCTTCTCATGCCCAAACAGCTCACTCTCGACTAGCCCTGCAGATATTGCTCCGCAGTTCACCTTGACAAGGGGTCTATCCTTTCGTTGGCTCAGATTGTGAATTGCACGGGCAATGAGTTCCTTGCCGGTGCCGGTCTCACCATGAATCAGGACTGTGGCATCTGTGCAGGCTACCTGCTCAACATTCTTCAATATCCTCTTAAGGGGCGTACTCTGACCTATAATCTCTTCAAAGTTGTATTCAGTTTTAATCTCCTCCTGCAGATACACGTTCTCCGCCGCAAGCCGGTCGCGCAGTCGGCGGACCTCC
>CAYMEO010000071.1:2019-13704 GCA_964389705.1 uncultured Spirochaetia bacterium | reverse complement strand
ATATCTAAACTCTACTTAAACTATACCCTACATACAATAGGAATCTGCTCTAAGCGCCAGTTATTTTGCCAACCTGTACCTGATCATCTCCCTCTCATCAATGACTTTTTACTCATGCGTAATTTCAGGTAGTGATTAAAGACTATTATGAATTTGCATTGCGAGGGCAGTTCACAATATACCTCTACGGGATATATGCTTGTATACTAACCCGTTTGGTACATAAATCATAATGTGGTTCTCACTTTTTTTCGTGAATGGGAATATATCCTAGTCTTGTCAAGCCACTAATTATCTTATCAAGGCTCTCTTGCGGGGTCTCCTTATGAGTCTCAACAACTATCTCCGGATTTAATGGCTCCTCATAAGGATCGGAGATCCCCGTGAAGTTCTTAATCTCTCCCTTTATAGCCTTTTTATATAGCCCTTTTACATCCCTTCTTATACACTCCTCTAAATCGCATTTTACATATACCTCGACAAACCTTCCGATTTCCTCTCTAGCCTCGTTTCTTATTTCGCGGTATGGAGATATGGCACAGGTTATGGCAACCGCTCCACATCTTGTTATAACCTTAGCCACATAGGCGATTCTCCGTATATTTTCATCTCTATCTTCCTTTGAAAATCCCAGTCCCTTCGAGAGTCTTAATCTTACTTCATCTCCGTCTAGCACCTCCACATGAAATCCTCTATCTCTCAGAACATCCTCAAGCATTCTTGCCAGTGTGCTCTTTCCAGAACTCGGTAGCCCGGTAAACCAGACAGTGAATCCACTCATATCTTCCTCTCCTTTGTCTATTGTTCCTTTTAAATATAACGCCATTTCCTCTTTTTGTGTGTCTCTCCAAATCAAACAAGGCTCTTGAGGCCACTTATTATTATCAATGAAGCTATGGCCAATTTAAGCGGTTTAGAGGGAACCAATGCGGTTAGATAGCTACCCATCATAACCCCTGGCAAGGAACCCATGAGCAGATTAAGGGCCAGCCTGAAATCTACAGTGTGTATACCCATGTGTCCCAAAGCCGCAACCCCTGTTAAAAGGACCGCGTGTGCTATATCCGTACCCACTACATCCTTTGGCTTCATACCTGAAAGAAGTAGTAGAAAAAGGGCTATAACTGAACCACTTCCTATGGATGTTATACCTACAATGAGCCCGATTATTGCCCCAAATGTAGATACAACAGCCCGGTTCTTTTGCGGATCATCTATCTGTAATCTGCTGAGCCTGTCCTTTAACTTCTGTGATAATGTCTCGCCCGTGACCATCAAAACCGATGTAAATACTAAAACGGTTCCTAACGCCCTTCTAATAAAAAGGTTGGTAGAGTCAATCCCATAGTGGTTGAATAGCTGATGGATTAAAAAGATTCCGGATAACGCCCCTAAAACACTTCCTGCACCCAGCGTTTTTACCCATCTTATATCAACTGAGCCTTGACGGTAGTGCTGGGCTGTGCCCACAATCTTTGTTATAAACCCGTAGAACAGATCGCTTCCTACAACGATAGTTGGTTCAATACCCAAAAATAGCAGTATTGGGGCCATTATTACTCCTCCGCCAATACCCGTTGCGCCTATAAGCACCCCTACTATTAAACCTGCAGCTGCCAGTTCTATACTCATTTAGCTCTTCTAGATTTTTAAAATTATGTTTTCTAAAATCGGGCTTGCTTCTTTTGAGTCAAGTAACCGCATTTTTTCAAAAAGGTGCACATTAAGCCTTTATTTGTTGGGTTATTCGCAAAGTATATGCCAGAAGATAAAAGGCTGGTTCGAATACGTAACTCATTAAAATTTATTAAGAAGTTAGGCTCAACACCCAATTCTTCGAATGCTATGTTTTAATATGCCTGACAAAAATTGTCATTACTTAAGTTGCTAAAAAAGACTGGTGTTTGTTTAATTAGAAATAAATCCCCGTCCTCTTATGTACCTGGGTCGAGAGGTAGAATAGGGGTTTAAACTGAGTTCCGAGCACTCACCCTCAGTGAACTTATAGAATCCAAGTGCGCCAATCATCGCCGCGTTATCTGTACAATACTTTGGAGAAGGAATAAAAAGAGAAATTCCTTCCTCTCTAAACCTTTTCCCTCCCAGTTCTCTAAGTCGTGAGTTACAAGCGACTCCGCCTGCAATGACAACAGATTCAACTCCGCTTCGTTTTGCGGCACTAATGGTTTTCTCTATCAGTGTCTCAACAATTGCCTCTTGATAGCCCGCACATATATTCTTTAAATTCTCCTCATTCAGATTTGGATTCCTCTTCAGGTAATAGACCAGAGATGTCTTTATCCCACTGAAGCTAAAGTCATACGATGATGATGTTATAAAGGGACGCGGAAAGGATATAGATTTTGGGTCTCCTGATCTTGCAATCCTGTCAATCTCTACTCCACCAGGATAGCCTAAGCCGAGGAGCTTTGCCGCTTTGTCAAATGCCTCTCCTGCCGCATCGTCTCTTGTCTTTCCGAGGAGTTGAAATTCAGTATGACTCTTTACCAGATATAGGCTCGTGTGTCCTCCTGAGACCACAAGCCCTATGAATGGGAACGGAACATCGTATTCGAGATAAGCGGCGGCAATATGGGCTTCTAAATGGTCAACCCCTACAAAGGGAATCTCAAGGGCATAAGAGATTCCCTTTGCCGTAGAGACCCCGACCATAAGACATCCTATAAGGCCGGGGCCTTGCGTTACAGCAATACCTTCAATGTCTGTAAGTTCTATCCCAGCTTTAGCGAGTGCTTTTTCAATTACTGGAATTATATTTTCAACGTGTCTTCTTGATGCAAGCTCAGGGACTACACCGCCAAACTCCCTATGGATTTCTATCTGAGAGGCCACTATACTTGAGAGGACGGTTCTCCCGTTTTTTATAACGGCAGCGGCTGTTTCATCACATGATGATTCTATGCCGAGTATAAGAGATGGTGCCATTTTCAATCCAGAATTCATTTTACATAAATTCTCTGGGTTTACAAATCGAGATAATAGGTTAGAATCAAAATAGGAGATTAAGAGGCGAGGGGGAAGAAAATCATGATTAAAAAAGAGAGAATTCCGACCCAAGATGTTATTACCAGAGGCCCTTTCCCACGTTCAAGGAAGGTCTATGTAAAGGGAAAAATCCACGATATAAGCGTTGCGATGCGCGAGATTTATTTAGATGATTCGACTTCTAGATTTGGTAGTAGAGGCCCTAAGAATTCCGGCAATGGTCTATCCATCACGGTCTATGATACGAGCGGCCCGTACACAGACCCGGACGTTGATATAGACGTGCACAAGGGGCTTCAAAGGTTAAGGGAAAGATGGATACTTGAGCGCGGGGATGTAGAGCGATTAGACGATTTCTCCTCACAATACGCAAGGCGCAGTTTACAAAACTCTAACCTAGATGGCATTAGATTTAAGCACATAAGAAAACCATTGCGCGCAAAGCCAGGTATGAATGTTACTCAGATGCACTATGCCCGACGTGGCATCATCACGCCCGAAATGGAGTACGTAGCCATTCGCGAAAATCAGAGAATAGACGAATTAAAAGACCAGTTGAGAGAACTTGCGGAGTATCATCCCGGGGAGAGTTTTGGAGCTAATATCCCTAGTAGTTATATTACCCCCGAATTTGTGAGACAGGAGGTTGCGGCAGGGCGCGCAATCATCCCAAGTAATATAAATCACCCTGAGTCAGAGCCGATGATTATAGGTAGGAATTTTCTGGTCAAGATCAATGCCAATATTGGCAACTCAGCCGTTACATCAACAATTGAAGAAGAGGTGGAAAAAGCCGTCTGGGCATGTAGATGGGGGGCAGATACGATTATGGATTTATCAACCGGGAAGAACATACACGAAACTAGGGAATGGATTATTAGAAACTCGCCTGTTCCCGTAGGTACGGTGCCTATTTATCAGGCAATAGAAAAGGTCGGTGGCAGGCCCGAAGAACTCACATGGGAGATATATAGAGATACATTGATAGAGCAGGCCGAACAGGGAGTAGATTACTTTACCATACATGCGGGGGTACTGCTCAGGTATATTCCCCTTACTGCGAGGCGCGTGACGGGAATTGTTTCACGAGGCGGCTCCATTATAGCAAAGTGGTGTCTTGCTCACCACAAGGAGAACTTCCTCTATACCCATTTTGAGGAGATATGTGAAATAATGAAGGCCTATGATATAGCGTTTTCGCTGGGAGACGGTTTGCGTCCCGGCTCAATCGCCGATGCAAATGATAGGGCGCAATTTGCAGAGCTTGAGACTTTGGGCGAGCTAACCCAGATTGCATGGAAACACGATGTTCAGGTCATGATTGAAGGTCCTGGTCATATCCCTATGCATTTGATCAAAGAGAATATGGATAAACAGCTTGAGATCTGCCACGGCGCACCTTTTTATACGCTTGGGCCTTTGACAACAGACATTGCTCCCGGATATGACCATATTACCTCGGCAATTGGCGCGGCTATGATAGGCTGGTACGGTACGGCAATGCTCTGTTATGTGACGCCTAAGGAGCACCTTGGATTGCCCAATAAAAAGGACGTAAAGGATGGTGTGATTGCCTATAAAATAGCTGCCCATGCGGCAGACCTTGCAAAGGGACACCCGACTGCTCAGTTGCGCGATAATGTGCTTAGCAAGGCGAGATTTGAGTTCAGATGGAATGATCAATTTAATCTGTCATTAGACCCCGACACCGCACGGGCGTTTCATGATGAAACATTGCCATCGGATAATGCTAAGGTAGCCCACTTCTGCTCTATGTGCGGCCCCAAATTCTGCTCTATGCAACTAACACAAGAGGTGCGCGAATACGCCGCAACACATGGTATCGCCGAGCAGGAGGCTATCGAGAGGGGATTAGAAGAAAAGGCAAAGGAATTCGTTCAATCGGGCGGAGAAATCTACGTGAATGCTGATTGATATTCATGTGCATTTTTTCCCACCTACTGTGTTTCAGGCAATCTGGCGATATTTTGAAACCCCAACCCATGGCCTGTGGAATGTCAAATATAAATTGTATGGCAATGAGTTTGTGGAAGCACTGAGAAACGAGGGTGTAAAACGGTTTACCTCCCTTGTATACGCCCATAAACCGGGCTTGGCCGCGTATCTAAACGAATTCATTCATGAATCAGCGGATCGCTTTCCCGAACTGATTCCTTTCGGAACCGTTTTTGTCGGCGATGGTCAATCTGGAAGGGTTGCAAGACAGATTTTCGAAGGGTATAAATTCTTTGGAATAAAGCTCCATCCATTTGTCTCACAAGAGGACCTGGATGATCCGCGCTTTTTCCCAGTCTATGAGATCATGGAGGATTTGGGAAAGGTTCTTATCTGTCATCCGAGTTCGGTTCCGGTCTATAAGCGTACAGATGGTGCCCATCGGCTTAGAAGGGTTTTGGGTCGCTTTCCTAGATTGAATGTTGTTGTTGCCCATTGTGGAGCTTTTGAGTATGAGGCCTATTGTGCGCTGGCGGATGATTTTGAATGTCTTTATTTTGATACGGCTTTCAATTGTGTGCATACGGAGTTTTTTTCTAACAACTGCCCGAGAAGGGAATTTTTTTTGAAATACCAGGATAGGATTCTTTTCGGTTCGGATTTCCCTAATATTCCACACGAGTATTCAAAACAGGTCACGGCACTGAAGAGATTAAACCTCGGCAAGGCCATAGAAAGAAAGATATTCAATGACAACGCACTGAAACTGCTTGGACTAAAGGAGTAGGTGCAATTCTTGCGCCTACTTTAAAACGACGGACTGGGGCTCTTTTTCATATAGGGATAGAATAAAACCAGACCAAGAGCCGATATAACGCTCAAGACTCCAAAGACCCAACCAAGTCCCATCACATCATATATAGCTCCGGCGATGAGCGGACCGACTGCCATTCCCGCACTCATAGCGAAGTTAAAGACGGCCATAACACTTGCCATTCCGCTGTCTCTACCCTTTACTGTGACAATGGCGTTTGTTGCCGGAAATGAGATAGCGCTTCCTACAGCCATGACCATATTCCAGAAAAGGAGTTGCCAGAAGTTGGAAGAAAACGGGATTCCAATAAGCCCGGCCGAGGCGATTATGCCGCCTATTACAAGCATGTTGATTCTATTTGTTTTGTCGGCAAGCCTTCCAAACGGATGTTGGAGAAGCCCCATAACAAGGATATTTAACATGAGAATCATTCCGACTTGAGATAGGCTTAGGCTTATTGACTTAGCAAAAATAGGGACAAATGTCATAAGTGAGGAGATTGTAAGGAGATGGAGAAACCTTACAGATAAAATCACAACAAGAAGCCTGTCTTTCAAAAGCGATTTATAGGAAATTGGGTTTTTACTCTTTCTTATAATCCTGCCCCCCGGAAGCATAAAGGACGTTATAATAAGAGATGTAAGACTGAGAATCCCCATAGAGAGAAACGCCTCTTTATATCCAAAGAGATCAGCAATAACCCCCCCTATAATCGGACCAATTGCCCATCCAACAAAAAGCGAAATCCCAAATGTCCCTAGGTATTGACCCTCTTTTCCTTCCGGGGTTATATCTCCTATGTATGCAAATGCTACGGGAAGGACAAACGCGGCGGCGGCTCCGTGGAGAAGCCCGACCACTATGAGTCCGTAGACGGTTTTGGCGTATATATAGCCCAGCGAGATCAGTGTGTATGCGAGGAGTCCAAAAACTAAAAACGCCTTTCTACCCCTTGCATCTGATAACTTCCCCACGGGTGGAGAGAGAATGGCCCTTGCTATGGAAATCCCTGAGTAAATGACTCCTAGCTGAAGACCCGTAGCGCCAAGGGTCTTTGAATAAACCCCAAGGAGCGAGGCAATCATCCCGCTCCCTATATTTGTTACAACTGAGGCAATGAATAAAACGTAAAAGACCCTTTTTGGTTTGTTCATAAAAGTTAAAAAATATAACATACTTGTTAAGAATAGGGAAGTTTTTTAGAGAAAACACAACAGTAACGACGAGGGAAAATGAATTATTTATCTCATTTCATTAGACCTCGATTAGATCAGAGACTTATATTTAGAAAATGATTCGCTAATAGTGAATCTATGGACTTTTCCCTAATTAATCCATTAGATTTGCAACTCCATCGGTTTTTGGGTATAAACTTCTAATTTATATCAAGGAGAGGCTTATTCATGGATTTTACACAGATCGCAAAAGAGGTTTCAGACAGGTCTAAGATCGCAGTTACTCCTAAGGATGTAGAGAGGCTTTTTGGTGCCCTTGAAAGAACGGGACTGCCTTGGGAGCTGGCAGATCTCTCGGATTTTCCGGTGCCAGCCATTTTTGAATCCGTAAAGATTCTATCTGAAAATGGTTTTGTCTCAGTCTCAGATGGCAGATTCAAACTTACACCTAAGGGGAAGGAGGTTGCAAACAGCGCCCATCCCATAGAAGATATTTCTTGTTCTTTCTGTGAGGGTAGGGGAATTAATTTAGAGAAATTCCCAGAGATTGCAAAGAGATTTCTAAGGATACAAAAGCGGCGTCCCCAACCAATCCGAATGTTCGATCAGGGGTACGTAACGCCTAAAACAACCCTTTCCCGTTTTGCCCTCTCTTATGAGAGGGGAGACGTCGTAGGGAAAGAAATAATAATTCTAGGCGATGATGATTTAATGAGTATAGTTTTAGGATTGAGTGGACTTCCAAAAAGGATCACCGTTGTAGAGATCGATGAGCGTCTTATAAGTTTCATAGAGGACACGGCGAAAAGAGAGGGTTTCGAGATTGAAGTCCACAGATTTGATCTTAGGCATCCGCTTCCCAAGGAACACATAAAGAGATATGATACCTTTTTTACAGATCCGCCTGAGACCCTAAAGGGAGCAGATGCTTTTATCGGTCGCGGCATCTGTGCGCTTCGGTCACCGGGCTCGGCTGGGTATTTTGGATTTACAAGAAGGGAGGCATCTCTTACAAAATGGCACAGTATTCAAAGGATGCTTCTTAAATACGGAATCGTTTTTACAGACATAATTCACAACTTCAATGAATACGTCAACTGGGGTTATGAAGAGGAGACACGAGCATGGAGGCTGTCTCCGATAAAAGTAAAGCCCAAAAAAAATTGGTATCGCTCTGCCCTCTATAGATTCGAGACTCTTCCAGGGTTTAAGGGGAATTTGAAAGATTACGGCAAAGAAGATATATATGAGGACGAAGAAAGCTCAACGACGTAGATGTCTTTCGGTTTTTTACAAATCTACACAAATGGAAATAAGCAAGATGCAATTAAAAACCCCTATAAATCATGCATCATTTAAATTCATTTTATGCCTAAACGAACAGATATACAGAAAATTCTAGTCATAGGCTCAGGCCCAATCATAATAGGACAGGCATGTGAGTTTGATTATTCCGGTGCCCAGGCATGTAAGGCACTGAAAGAGGAGGGCTATGAAATTGTCCTTGTAAATAGCAATCCAGCGACCATTATGACAGATCCCGAACTTGCAGATAGAACATACATAGAACCCCTTATTTTAGAGATTGTTGGAAAGGTAATCGAGAAGGAGCGCCCTCAGGCCCTTCTCCCTACACTGGGCGGTCAGACCGCACTCAACATTGCGGTGGGACTCGCCAAGTCTGGAATTCTCAATAAATTCGGGGTCGAACTCATAGGGGCAAAACTCCATGCGATAGAGAAGGCGGAGAATAGAGAACTCTTTAAAAGGGCCATGCTGGAAATCGGACTTGATGTTCCTCAAAGCGGGACGGCTCATTCGATGAATGAGGCTTGGGAGGTGGTCAGGAGAATTGGTTTTCCCGTTATAATCCGTCCTTCTTTTACACTCGGTGGAACCGGCGGGAGCGTTGCCTATAACAAAGAGGAGTTTGAGGAATTTGCCAAGGCGGGTCTTGATGCGAGTCCTGTAAGGGAGATTTTAGTAGAGGAATCGGTTCTCGGATGGAAGGAGTTTGAACTTGAGGTGATGAGGGATGGAAGGGACAATGTTGTAATAATATGCTCAATTGAGAACTTTGATCCAATGGGTGTGCATACCGGAGATAGCATTACCGTTGCACCAGCCCAGACGCTCACCGATAAGGAATATCAGAGGATGCGTGATGCGGCGATCCGTGTGATACGGGAGATAGGGGTTGATACAGGCGGGTCGAATATTCAATTCGCAATCAATCCAATTGACGGGCGGATGGTGGTAATCGAGATGAATCCCAGGGTTTCACGTAGTTCTGCCCTTGCATCAAAGGCCACGGGGTTCCCGATTGCAAAGATTGCGGCGAAGTTAGCAGTAGGCTATACACTTGATGAGATCCCAAACGATATTACTCGATACACCCCTGCATCATTTGAGCCGACGATTGATTATGTTGTTGTAAAGATCCCAAGGTTCAATTTCGAGAAGTTTCCTCAGACTGAACCGACGCTTACTACTCAGATGAAGTCTGTCGGAGAGGTAATGGCAATTGGAAGAACCTTCAAAGAGTCTCTTCAAAAGGCCATGCGCTCTCTTGAGATTGACTCATATGGTTTTGAAATCAAGTCCCGAGACTTAGAGACAATACGCAGAAAATTAAGGACGCCGAACCATGAAAGGCTCTGGTATTTGGCTGATGCCTTGAGGTGCGGAATGAGCGTTGACGAGATCTGTCAGCTTACACATATTGATCCCTGGTTTATTATGAATATAAAGCAGATTGTGGATATGGAAGAAGAGATAAAAAGGGCGGCACAAAACGGAGTGCCGATGTCAAACGGTATTCTCAGGCGTGCAAAGGAGTTCGGGTTTTCGGATGTGAGATTAGCCGAGCTTCTCGGAACCTCGGAGGATGAGATAGAGGATAGAAGAAAATCCAGCAAGATTAGATCCGTATATAAAATGGTAGATACATGCGCCGCAGAATTTGAAGCGTATACGCCTTATCTCTATTCAACCTACGCAAGGGAAGATGAAGCACTTCCGACAGACAAAAAGAAGGTGGTTATTCTCGGCGGCGGTCCAAATAGAATAGGACAGGGGATAGAGTTTGACTACTGTTGCGTCCATGCCTCATTTGCACTGAAGGAAGAGGGGTTTGAAACAATTATGGTAAATTGTAATCCTGAGACTGTAAGTACGGACTACGATACATCGGACCGACTCTACTTTGAGCCACTCACCCAAGAGGATACACTCTCAATAATCGAAAGGGAAAAACCCTATGGCGTAATAGTCCAGCTCGGTGGTCAGACACCACTTAAGC
Source organism: uncultured Spirochaetia bacterium (assembly GCA_964389705.1). Taxonomy (GTDB): domain Bacteria; phylum Desulfobacterota_D; class UBA1144; order Nemesobacterales; family CSP1-2; genus PSLL01. The sequence continues at coordinate 3,452 of CAYMEO010000071.1, read as the reverse complement.
TCGCAATCCCCCTTGAGAAAAAAGGAGTGAAGATTATAGGCACATCGCCCGAGAGCATTGACCTTGCGGAGGATAGAGAGAGGTTTCGGGATTTGATACAGAGGCTTGGGCTTACACAGCCTAGAAGCGGGGTTGCAAGGAGCGAAGATGAGGCCCTATGGGTTGCATCCCAAATAGGCTATCCGATTGTCGTAAGGCCTTCTTATGTGCTGGGCGGCCGTGCGATGGAGATCGTCTATACGGAGGAGGCTCTCAAGCGTTATATTAAAGAGGCTGTAAGGGTCTCTCAAAACCATCCCGTTCTAATTGATGAGTTTCTAAAAGACGCAATCGAGGTCGATGTTGATGCCGTCTCGGATGGAAAGACAGTTGTGATTGGCGGAGTTCTTGAGCATATTGAAGAGGCAGGGGTACACTCAGGCGATAGCGCAATGGTTCTTCCCCCATTCTCAATCGGGGAGTATATAGTTGATGAGATAAAGCGTCAGACCCGCGACCTCGCCTTGGCTCTTCGTGTTATCGGTCTGATGAATGTTCAATTTGCTGTAAAGGGCAGGGACATCTATGTGCTTGAGGTAAATCCAAGGGCGAGTCGCACGGTTCCGTTTGTAAGCAAGGCAATCGGGGTTCCCCTTGCGAAAATAGGGACGAAGGTGATGGCTGGAAGGAGTCTGGAAGAACTCAATTTCACAAAGGAGATAGTTCCAAAGCACGTCTGTGTAAAAGAGTCAGTGTTTCCATTTGTACGGTTTCCCGGTGTGGATACGATCTTGGGGCCTGAGATGAAATCCACAGGAGAGGTAATGGGGATTGACGTTGAGCCGAGGCGTGCATTTGCCAAGGCCCAGATTGCCGCCGGAACGAATCTACCCCTTTCAGGGACGGCCTTTATAAGCGTAAAAGACGAGGATAAACCCCGTGTTGTCGGCATTGCAAGAAAGCTCCAAGAACTCGGTTTTAGCATTATGGCAACCCGCGGGACGGCTGCGTATCTTGGGGGTTTAAAAATCAGCTGTAAAATGGTAAATAAGGTTATTGAAGGAAGGCCAAACATTGCCGATCATATAAAGAACGGAGAGGTACAGCTTGTGATAAATACCACATTAGGAGAGAAGGAAATCGCCCAGTCTTATTTGCTCAGGAGAACAACGCTCGTACACAATGTGCCCTATTACACGACAATCTCCGGAGCAAGGGCTGCAGTAGGGGCAATTGAGGTTCTAAAAAAAGAAGGATTGGATGTAAGGGCTATTCAGGATTATTATAAAATAGGTTGATAACATTTTAAATAGTCATGAATGACAAGAATTTAGATGAGTAATAATATTGCAAGGTGCATGTATGGTACATACAGAATAAGTACTTTGTATATCATGCCTCACTTCATCAGTACTACTTAAGAGAATAAAAAGTATGGAGAGGATGTAAGATGT
>CAYMEO010000071.1:0-1919 GCA_964389705.1 uncultured Spirochaetia bacterium | reverse complement strand
TCACTTCATCAGTACTACTTAAGAGAATAAAAAGTATGGAGAGGATGTAAGATGTCAACCGAAAGGGTTCCTGTTACACCTGAGGGATATAAGAAGCTTCAAGAAGAGCTAAAGAGGCTCAAAACTATAGAGCGTCCTGAGATTATAAAGGCAATTGAGCGCGCAAGGGCATTTGGCGACCTCTCAGAGAACGCCGAGTATGAGACCGCAAAAGACAGACAGGGGTTTATTGAGGCAAGAATTAAGGAATTAGAGAGTAAAATTGCGAGAGCCGAGATCATTGATCCGTCAAAACTCCCCAACAAAGACCGTGTTATGTTCGGCGTCCGTGTAACGCTTGAGGAGATAGAATCGGGCGATAAGGTAGTGTATCAACTCGTCGGTCCTGACGAATCGGAGCCTGAAAAGGGGCTTATTTCGGTAACATCTCCTATAGGACGCGCACTTCTTGGAAAGCGGGTGGATGATGAAGTCCGAGTCCAAGTCCCCGGAGGAATAAGAGAATTCGTGATTTTAAAGATCGAGTAGAGGTAATTGCGGTTGCACATTCCACCATCGTGGTCAAGGCATATCAATAGGACTGCTCACTGCCAGCCCTCCTCGATTGAGAACGTGTGTGTAAACCATCGTGGTTTTCACATCCTTATGTCCCAGCAACTCCTGTACAGTCCGAATGTCATAACCGTTTTGAAGCAGATGCGTTGCAAAACTATGACGGAAGGTATGGCAACTGACGCGCTTGTTAATGCCCGCACGTTTAGCCGCTGTTTTAACTGCTCGTTGTAAGCTTGTCTCATGCAAGTAATGACGACGCATAATACCAGTGCGCGGGTCTTTAGATAAGATGTCGGAAGTAAATACATATTGCCATCCCCACTCACGGTCGGCGTTTGGATACTTGCGCCCTAGAGCAAAAGGCAGGTAAACCAAGCTATAACCTTTTGCCAAATCCTCCTCGTGTAAGCGCTTCACATGCCTTAGATGTTCCTGCAGGGGTTCGGTAAGAGTGTTAGGCAGCATAGTTACGCGGTCTGTCATACCTTTGCCATCCTCACACCACAATTTGGCGTTGACCAAAGTCAATATCCTTCACGCGCAGTTGCACACACTCCATCAGATGCAAGCCGCTACCGTAAAGCAGTTTCGCCATTAACTGATGTGTGCCTCTCATCAACCCGATCACCTTTTGAACTTCTTCTTTGGTCAGCACAGTTGGCAAACGCTTGGGCCTTTGTGCACGTATAGAGTTGGGTACGAACGCCATGTCTTGCTTGAGTACCTCTCTATAGAGGAATAGCAAGGCACTTAGAGCTTGATTTTGGGTAGAGGCAGCGACATTTTCTTTAACCGCCAGATGGGTCAGAAAAGCCTCGATTTCAGGGGCGCCCATATCCTTCGGATGACGTTTGTTATGAAACTTGTCCTCGAAGCGTAGCGAAGGGCTTGTCCTCGAGCCTTGCCCTTGAGCCCTGCGAATGGTCTGCGAAGGGGTAGCGAAGGAAAGGATGTAGCGTCTGATCCAGCGAACGTAACTCTTGCCGGTGCGAATGGAATAGTGCTTGCGTCTTATAGTCTCACGAACCCTATCTAGAAGCTTCTTAGGGCGCCTTTCCATATTTTTCATATTGACTTTTGGAAGACGTTTAAATTATACTGTCAAACAAAAGAGAGTGGATAAGCTTGTTCGTATAACACCGATATTGGGGTGATTATGCGAACTTTAGTTCGTATAATTAATAGTTAGCGGGACAATCACGGGACCTACTCAGTGAGCATGACCAACGCACGAACCGAACGGCAGTCGGAGGCCGAAGTCCCCGGGGCGGAGTCCCTGATGGTTGCAGTCGATGAGTTCCGCAAGGAAGCCTCGGCGCGCCTTGATGCTCGGCGTCGCACCCAGATGGGGCAGTTTCTGACAC
>CAYMEO010000070.1:0-13724 GCA_964389705.1 uncultured Spirochaetia bacterium | reverse complement strand
ATATCTACATATCCTATCTCCATGACTGACTCTAATCCAACCCTATAGATATCTTCGAGAGAGGATAACCTGTGCACCGTTTTGACGAATTTAGTCAATACTCTTATATCCTCATCAGAATCAGTGATTTCCAATCACTTATCCCTCCTTAATTAATGAGAATAACATTAAGAACAAATCATCCATAGATCATTTTAATTGATATTTGAACTAATCTCAGCCGGAATCAGGCCCGGTACCGGTTAATTTATCTGTAATCTAGACTTTATATCACAAAGGCAGGCTGTCAACAAAGCGGCTTGAAAACCCAGTCCCTCAAGGCTAGACTTAAAAAATTAATGATTGAATACGACGAAGGGATTCATATAAAGGGAACGGACCTCTGGTTTGATTCAAAAAAGAGGGTTAGATTCTCTTTCCTTTCAAATGCAAATGTAAATCACTTTGTCCCGCACGAAAAGGTGATTGCCACCCCTCAAACTTTAAGGCTTTTGGGGGATAGGATTAAAAATTCCGTTGTCCTTGCCTGCCCATTTAACCGTCCCTTCACACTCGGTAAGGTCCAAGTAGAGCTTATTCCAGCCGGATATATACTTGGCTCCTCTCAAGTCGTCGTAGAGATTGATGGGAAAAGAATCATATATACCGGGGATTTTAAATTGAGACATACAGAGACAGCAGAGATGGCAGAGGTAAAGCGCTGTGATATACTCATTATGAAATGCACATACGGACTTCCAAAATACGCCTTTCCCTCCCCAGAGAGCGTAATTGACTCGCTTGTAGTTTTTATAGAAGAATCCCTCTCTTCGGGAGCCACGCCCGTGCTCCTCGTTGAGGTTCTTGGAAAAGCCGAGGACATCGCTAAGGTTCTAGGGGACAGAGGATACAAGCTCAGCGTCCATAGGTCAATTTATAGAGTTATTAAGATTTATGAAGAATTCGGAATCGGTTTTTCAAACTACGAGAGGTTCAGACCGAGAGAACTAAAAGGTCGCGTTCTCCTTGTGCCGATATATCTCAGGGGTTCGGATATCGTAGAGAAGATAGAGAGAAAGAGGATCGGGGCTGTCATGGGATGGGCTGTAGATAGGGTCTTTGTAAAATCTGTATTTGGAGCAGATGAGGCCTTTCCTCTCAGCAGTCATGCAGGATACGAAGAGCTGATTCAAATTGTAGAGATATCAAGACCCAATGAGGTATATTTAATTGGTGGCTTTAGCGTTGAATTCGCGAGAACTCTACAGAAAAGGGGGTTCAACGCAAAGCCCCTTGAGACACCGTCACAACTGAGGCTTTTTAATGATTTTATTTAGCCGCGAATTGAGACAAAATGATGCAAGTAGGATACAAGATGCAGGATGCTAGTTTACGTGTATAGTGCATAATGAATTTTGCATCCTGTTTATTCGTGTTCATTCGTGTCTAATTTACCTTCTCAGGAGGAATAAAATGCCCGTAAAAACTGTAAGCCTGAGACTACAAACAAAGGGAGAAACGGATTTAATAGATATAACCCAAATGGTAGAAAGTTTGGTAAGGGATTCTGGGATCTCTTCCGGAATAGTTACGGTATTTGTCCCAGGCTCCACTGCCGGGGTTACAACAATTGAATACGAAATCGGAGCACTAAGGGATTTTCAAAGAGCCGTAGAAAGGATTGTGCCCAAGGACATCCACTACGACCACGATGCAAGATGGGGGGATGGAAATGGCTATTCCCACGTAAGAGCGGCGCTTCTTGGGGCCTCTCTTACAGTTCCATTTTCATCCTCAAGGCTCCTTCTTGGAACGTGGCAGCAGATTGTGCTTGTGGATTTCGACAATAGACCGAGAAAAAGGGAACTAACCCTTCAGATTATGGGTGAGTAAGTACAGAGTTTCAGCAAGTTCATTGGCTAAATTCTAAAAAACAACATTAATAATAGGAGACTTAACAATGAATGTAAAACAGCTTTTTGACCTGACAGATCAGGTGGCTATAGTCACAGGCGGATACACGGGGATTGGAAAACAGATGTCCGAGGGCCTCGCTGAAGCCGGAGCAAATGTGGTTATTTGTGCGAGGAACCTAGACGGATGTGTCCAGGCAGCAGAGGAAATCAAGAAAGACACCGGGGTTAAAACCCTTGCCCTAAGGTGCGACGTTTCAAATTCTCATGATGTTGAAGCCCTGGTAAAAGAATCGCTCAGCAAATTCGGTAAGATTGATATACTTGTCAACAATGCCGGGATAGCTATGGGTGGGCTTCCAGAGGATATGGAGCTAAAGGATTGGGAAAGTGTACTCAAAGTAAATCTGACGGGCACCTTTCTTTGTTGTAGAGAAGTAGGAAGGTTTATGATTAAATCAAGAAGGGGAAAGATTATTAATCTAGCATCAATTATGGGATTTCAAACCACCGAATTGGTAAGCGCACCTGCTTATGTGACGACCAAAGGGGCAATCATTGCCCTTACTCGGGAACTCGCCGTCAGGTGGATTCGTCATAATATATATGTAAACGCCATTGCCCCGGGATGGTTCCCAACACAAATGACAGACCCTGTTCTTAGCCCTGATAAGATGGGCAAGGGAGACGAGCTACTACGCTCCATCCCGGCGAGAAGATTTGGAGGAGAACACGACCTAAAAGGGGTTACAGTCCTCCTTGCCTCCCCGGCCTCGGATTACATTGTAGGGCAGACAATAATCGTAGATGGAGGCACTTTGGCGAGATATTGATTAGAGATATATATTCAATTCAGACAAATTTCACGGAAAATTCCCGTTTATGCCTCATATTTAAATTGATTATGAGCGGTGTAATAGCCTCTATCATCATTGAAGACTCAAGCGGTCCGGCATCAAGCACCCTCAAATTGGGTATTTCCTCTGTGATTCTTTTTACCTCATCTTTTGCGTCTTTGTCATCTCCGCATATTACAACATCATAGTTGAGGACATGGTCTATCTCCCTTAACGCCTTTGCAGGAAGGTTGTGATAGGCAGAGACCAGTTTTACGCTCTCGGGCAAGGCCTCTTTTATCTCAAGTGCGGCAGAGCCCTGAGGGGGAGGAGAATAGACAAAGACCTTTCCCTTCTTAACCATTGGAACTACGGGGGAGATCACGATCTGGTTATTAAAACTATCCTGAATTTGACGGATGGTTGAGGCCGCATACTCAAACGGTATACTTATTACAACCACCTCAGCTGCACGGGCAGCCTCGGCATTAACCAAACCCTCTATGTGTGAATCAATGCCGAGTTTAGAGAGCGCCTCTCTATATTCCGATGCAATCCCCTTTGCCTTCTCATCGCTTCTTGAGCCTATAAAAATCTCATGTCCTACCTTTGACCAGCGAAGTACCAGTCCCTCGGCAATGTCACCTGTACCACCTAAGAGAGCAATTCTCATAGTTCATTTCTCCAATTTTGGTTTGAGACTTCATTATCTAATTAATTTACGGTCAGGTCAAGTCCTCTTGGGATTCTATATCAAATACGTCGTCTATTCTCCCATCTTTTATAAGACGCTCACCTACGAGAATTTCATAAGAATCTGCATAAAACGCATCCCCACAGCACCGAAACTGTGGAAGATAAAACCTGTCACTATCGATAATCTGGTCAAAATACTCCCTCGTTCCTTCAAAAACAGTCTCTTTATAACTCGCTCCACACCTAGGACAAACCTTCTTAAAAATGAGTTTGATTATCCTCAATATATACTCCAATTAAATTGGCTAATGTCCGGCAGTCCAGAAAGTCTCTAACCCGAAGCCCTAACGTTTATAGCCCTGGGTCCACGCTTATCCTTCTCCACGTCAAATTCTACTGGGTCTCCCTCTTTTAAGCTCTTAAAATCAATTCCCTGAAGACCCGTGATGTGAAAAAAGAGTTCTCTCCCGTCCTCTGCCTTTATAAATCCATAGCCCTTGCCTTCCATTACCTTCTTTATTTTTCCTTTAGGCATGTGCCCTCTCCCCTTCTTCTATTACCTTGCCCTTCCTTTCCCATCATGTGCCTTTCCAGACCAGGGCGCAGTGAATCTTTTACAGTAGTGATATAGAGTTCTATATCTTTCTCTCTCCGCCTGTGTATTATTGAGCCGCGTATAGCACTCAAAACAGGCTATCTTACCATCAATGTGCCGGTCTCGAAAATTCCCCTCTGGGACTGGAGCCTCACAGAAACGGCATCTCTCCAATTTCATCTTTTACCTCTCTTCTCTATTAAGATTTCTGCTTTCACTTTTATCAGGAATTTTAACCCCCCCTAGAATCACTCCCCCATCGTACGGCTATTATAAGGTATATGGAAGTCGGTGTTTCCTTAATGTTTAGATACACCCTAGTTGAGTTTCCAGATTCCCTCAAGGGTCGAAACGTAGACATAACTATTATATTATGAATTATTCTAGTCAATAACTCAATGCCTATTTTAATCTTTAGCCGTTCTCTACGATTAAATTTAATGGGTTTTAAGCCATTTCATGAATGAGTCAAACTTATCTTGACCGATATTCAGAACTCTAATGGTCTTTAGACTCAATGCCTTCCCCCCCTTATAATCTGTACACTAGATTTTGAAACCTCTAGTGCCTCCGCAATGATTTCTCTGAGCCTTTCATTTGCCCTTCCATCCCGAGGTGGGGCAACAACCCTTATCTTGAGCCTCCCGTTTTGAAACCACGCTACTTCATCACGCGATGCTTTAGGTTGAACCTGGATTTCAATAGCTAATTCAGATTTTCCCTTCGAACTAGGCACTAGAGCGTCCCCGTCTTTAATCTGAATCCAAACTCTCTTAGGCTCCCTACGAGAAACTGGTCCAAAAAGACAATTACCAAAAGAACTAAAATCGGGGATATGTCAATTCCTCCAAGGGGCGGTATAATCCTCTGAACGTACCTCAGCACCGGCTCTGTTGTCCTATATAGAAAATTTACAATCGGGTTATATGGATCTGGATTTACCCAAGAGATTATAGCCCTTGCAACGACAAGCAGCATATAAACATTAAGCAATAGATGGAGCACCTGGGCAAGCGCCATAATAAGGTTTCCAAGAACAGCCATAGTCATTTTTTTCCCTCCTTGGATAATTCTTTTGAACGCTTCGCAGCGGCCTCGACAGACGAAATGACAATGCCTCTTAACCCACGCACTTCAATCTCTTTTATTCCTTCAATCGTTGTTCCCGAGGGAGAGGAGACTCTATCCTTGAGTTCTGCGGGATGCATTCCCCCATCGAGTATCATCCGAGCCGTGCCGTAAGCAGTCTGGGCTGCAAGTCTCATTGCTATATCCCTTGGAAGCCCCATCTTTACCCCGCCGTCTGCAAGGGCCTCAATGAAGATAGCGACAAAGGCCGGGCCACTTCCGCTAAGCCCCGTGACAGCATCAAGAAGTTCCTCGCTTTCAACGATATAAGTAATTCCCACAGAATCAAAAATCCTCTTTACATCTTCTCTTTCTTCTTGAGTTAGGGAAGGGACACAGTACAGAGCTGAAGCCCCTGCAAGTACAAGCGCAGGGGTGTTAGGCATCACGCGAACTAATTTGATCCCCTTATCACCTCTCATTATAGAGTCTACAGAAATTCCCGCCGCAATTGATATGAGAATCTTCTTAGGGGTTAGGTAATCGCCTATTTCATCCACAACCATTCTGATTAAATTTGGCTTTACCGCAAGCACAATGAAATCCGCGAACTCCACAACCTCCGGATTCCTTTGGGTAACCTCAACTCCATAGAGTGAAGACATAAGGTCCAATTTTTCTTGTACGACATCGCTCATAATTATTCGGTCATTTGTAAATAACCCAGATGAAAGAAGCCCCTTTACAAGAGCCTCGGCCATATTTCCCGCACCTATGAAACCGATTTTTTTCATACCTCTCTCCCAATGTTACTATTTTTAGATACAAATAAAACGAACAAATTAGAATACAAGATGAAAACACCGATTTTAAACCCTCGGTCCAAAGATCGCCGTTCCAATCCTTACAATCGTTGCCCCTTCTTCAATTGCGACCTCAAAATCTCCACTCATTCCCATAGAGAGTTCTCTGAGGTTTGGAGACCTCTCTTGGAGTTTATCCCTCAGTTCCCTTAATCTCCTAAAATATGGCCTTACCATCTCAGGGTTATCAAAAAATGGGGGTATTGTCATGAGCCCCTTTACCTCAATTCTAGAAAAACTACTCAACTCAGATAAAAAACTGTCTAGACATCGAGATTCTATTCCGCCTTTTGCCTCCTCTTCTGCTATATTTACTTCAATGAGAACCGGAACATTAATCCCTATTTTCTCCGCTCTCTTATTTATTTCTCTAGCCACAGAGGTACTATCGAGAGAGTGAATAAGACTGATGTTATCTAAATACTTCACCTTATTCCTTTGAAGACGGCCTATAAAGTGCCACTCGACTTTTCTCCCGATGGCTTCCTCAACAAAGTCGCACTTGTCTCTAAACTCCTGAGCATAGTTTTCTCCAAACGCATTGACACCCAGACATGCGGCTTCAATGATCCTTTCCGCATTAACCCCCTTTGTCACCGCGACGAGTTTTATTTCTTCAATGCCTCTTCGAGCCCTAGAAGCCGCTTTTTCGATTCTATCTCGAACCCTTTTTAGATTTTCATATATGCTCACATTCATCGAATAACTTTAGAACCCCAAGCCTCGTAAGCACCTCAATTACCTGCGCAATTGGAAGTCCCACGACGTTTGTATAAGAGCCATGTATCTCTTCAATCATAAACGCCCCAATGCCCTGAGCCCCATACGCTCCGGCTTTATCCATAGGCTCCCCGGTCTTAATGTAACCTTCTATCTCCCATGGCGCAAGGGGTTTAATCTTAACCCTACTCTCTGTGAATCCTTTGTATAAAACCTCAGCCCTCGGCTTTACAATTGAAAACCCAGTAATTACCTTGTGCTCCCTTCCCGAAATCTTTTCGAGCATAGTCATCGCCTCCTTCTCATCTCTAGGTTTGCCTAGTATCTCCCCCTCTATTACAACAATCGTATCTGCTCCTATAACTACAGAGTCACCATCCAAATTTCTTGAAACCCTCAGGGCCTTTTCAGTAGAGGTCCTAAGTGCAAAATCCTCCGCGGATTCGCCATGAAGCGGGATTTCATCTATGTGGCTTGGTATGACATCAAACCTTAATCCGAGTCTCTCGAGGAGCTCTCTTCTCCTTGGGGATGATGAAGCGAGGACTATTCTGGAGGACATCTTCATAACCTTATCTCAAATTTATTTATAACTATATCATGTAAATCAGGTAAAATGCCTATTCCTCACCAATGTAAGATTGGGACAGGATCGATTGTTATATAAACCGATATTAATCTCCCCGAGTCAGAGTTAATGCATCTAATTGAAAGCCAGCGCCTTCCGTCCTAAAGTTGAACTGAAAGAACAAAAGCAATATAATTAGGGTTAACCACCTTAGGGGGATAAATTTAAAGATATTAAGCCAATCCCATTATGCGTTATCACAAACTCGATTTGGTATTAGTTGGCATTATTCAACAAATAAGGTAACACTCCAATCTAAAAATATCCCCAGAGTTACTTTGAACCCAGTTATAAGGCCAGAGAATTAGATTAAGGAGAAAACCATATGATAGAATTTTTAAAAAACCTCTTTAGCTCATCGGGGTTTATGCCCCACGGCCATTGCCTTCTGTGGAAACCACCGGCGGTATGGCTCCATGCAATATCGGATTCCTTGATTACAACTGCTTACTATTCAATTCCAATGATACTACTCTACTTCGTACGCAAGAGACGAGACCTAACATTTCAATGGGTGTTTCTTATGTTCGGTGCATCTATCTTCGGTTGTGGCACTACTCATCTTATGGGGATCTGGACTCTGTGGGCCCCTGCATATTGGCTAGATGGAGCTATAAAAGCAATCACCGCTCTACTCTCGCTTGCTACAGCCGTGGCGCTTGTGTCTTTAGTTCCCAAGTTGCTCTCCCTAAGAAGCCCGGCAGAACCGGAGATAAACAATTGTGAACTAGAAAAACAGATTGCTGAGCGCAAGCAGGCAGAAGAGACCCATCCAGATCTAGTTCTTATGGATTGTGATAGAAGGGAATATAGATGGTATAGAGGCGGCCAAAGAAATCCGTGCTCGTTTTAATATCCCAGTGGTGTATCTTACCGCCTATTCAAATGATAGCACATTTCAGCGAGCAAAGATAACGGAACCCTATGGATATATACTAAAGCCATTTGAAGAGAGGGAATTACGCATCACTATCGAGATGGCTCTCTATAAACATAAAATGGAGAGGAGATTAAAAGAGAGCGAGGAATGGCTTAATATCACACTCAAAGGCATTGGCGATGCTGTAATTACTACCGATAAAAATGGGCTTATAACATTTATGAATCCAGTTGCTGAAAGGTTGACGGGATGGAATCAGGAAGGCGCATTGGGCAAAGACTTAAGAGGAGTATTCAATATTATAAATGAAGAAACACGTAGTGCTGTTGATAGCCCAGCAGGGAAAGTGCTACGGGAGGGTACCGCTGTTAATCTGGTAAATAACGTAATACTCAGTGCTAAGGATGGAACGGAAATACCTATTAATAACATTAGTGCTCCTAATCAATCTGGCACTAAATGCCCAAGATGCTATGTCTAAAGGTGGCGAACTCAAGATTCAGATTGCACGAATGTGCATCAAAACTAAGATGCCTCCCCAATCTCCCCTGATACCACTTGGGAATTGGATTAAGTTATCCGTTTCTGATACCGGCGCCGGTATCGCTCCAGAAAACATTCCATATATTTTTGAGCCCTTCTTTACTACAAAAGAGTTAGGCAAAGGTTCAGGACTGGGACTTGCACAGGTATACGGTATAGTCAAACAGCACAATGGCTTCATTGATGTCACAAGTGAGGTGGATAAAGGGACAACCTTCGCTATCTACCTGCCCGCTATATTAGAGAAAGAAGAGTTAAAAGCAGTAGATGGATTAGGCATAAAAGACAATGCCGCCGGTGGAAGATAATCTGATACATATCAACTTGAAAACCCACATTAGACCGAATAAAATCTTCCTATTCCAAGGTAATGAAATACGAAAAGGGTGTATTTTTAAAGGAGCTTTGCCTCTGGGGGAGGGATTCTTTGAGAGAATCCTCTGTAGAAAATCCGGAACTCGAATCCTCGCTTTTGCTCTCTAAGGCTCTTGGCATAAGTGCAATTGACATTTACGCCTATCCTAAAAGGGAAGTAGAATCAGAGAAGATCGAAGGGTTCAAACGACTCCTAGAGAGGAGACTAAAAAAAGAGCCAATTGCCTACATTTTGGGTGAAAGGGAATTCTACTCAAGGCCCTTTATTGTAACCCCTGATGTGCTCATTCCAAGACCCGAGACCGAAACCCTTGTAGAAGAGGCCTTAAAAGTAACTAAAAACATCTCTCACCCTTTGGTTGCTGACGCTGGTACGGGAAGCGGCTGTATAGCAGTAACGATAGCCTGTGAATGTATGAATGCCCGTATATTTGCTACCGATATTTCTTTTAAAGCGCTCTTGATTGCAGGGATAAATTCAAGGAGGCACGGAACCTCTGATCGGATTTCATTAGTTCGAATGGATTTTTTAAGCGGCTTCAAAGGAGAATCCATTGATATAGTCCTCTCAAACCCGCCTTATATATCTAAAGACGATTTCCCAAAACTCGAATCTAGTGTGAGGGACTTTGAACCGAAAGAATCGCTTCTCGGAGGAGAAGACGGTTTAGACTGTATAAGAAAAATCGTACATCAGTCCAGAAGGGTTTTAAAAAACGGCGGATGGTGTATAGTTGAAGTCGGAGCCGGTCAATCTGAAGGTGTGTCTGAAATTTTTGACTATGCTGGCTTCAGAGATGTTTCTTCTGTAAAAGACCTATCAAGGATAGAAAGAGTGGTTAAAGGGAAATGGATAAGATAATTATTGAAGGCGGAAGGAGACTCGAAGGGGAAGTCACCGTAAGCGGTGCTAAGAATGCCGTACTTCCCCTTATGGCGGCATGTATCCTTACAGAAGGACGTTCTACATTTACAAATGTCCCAAACTTAGATGATGTTAAGACAATGTCGAAATTGCTCCGAATACTAGGGGCAGAGGTTGAATATGAAAATGGCGTTCTTTCAATTGATGCAACCCGCCTAAATAACTGGGTTGCCCCGTATGAGCTTGTAAAAACCATGCGCGCCTCGGTGCTTGTACTTGGCCCTCTTATTGCGAGATTTGGCCGCGCCAGGGTGTCTTTACCCGGAGGATGCGCAATCGGTGAAAGGCCAATTGATCAACACCTAAAGGGGCTCGGGATTCTCGGAGCAGATATTAGAATCGAAGAGGGTTATGTAGAAGCCACGGCGCCCAAACTCATTGGAGGTGTAGTTCCATTCGACGTTTCGACTGTTACAGGCACAGAAAATCTCATACTCGCCTCTGTATTTGCAAAAGGGGAGACAATGCTCCTTAATGCCGCATGTGAGCCAGAGGTTACGGAGCTTGCAAATGCACTCAACAAGATGGGCGCAAAGATTGAAGGGGCGGGAACAGATATAATTACAATCCGAGGTGTAGATAGACTCCACCCCATAGAAGGACACGAGGTTATGCCCGATAGGATCGAGGCAGGGACCCTAATGATTGCCTCGGCTCTTACACAAGGAGACCTTTTTATAAAGAGGTGCCGATTTGAAAATTCGGGCGTTCTTATTGGAAAGCTAATTGAAGTAGGAGCAGAGGTATCAAAGATGGATGGAGGCATAAGAGTTCGGGGCACAGACAGAATAAAGAGCATTGACATTACCACTCTTCCCTATCCCGGATTTCCTACAGATATGCAGGCCCAGATGATGACACTGATGAGTGTTGCAGATGGTCTTAGCGTCATAACAGAGACCATATTTCCACAGAGATTTATGCACGCAGGGGAGTTAAGAAGGATGGGAGCCGATATAAAACTCGTAGGCAATAGCGCAGTGGTAAGAGGGGTGCCCTATCTTAGCGGTGCTCCGATTATGGCAGGTGACCTAAGGGCAAGTGCGTCTTTGGTCTTAGCCGGACTCAGGGCACGCGGAAAAACCGAGGTGTCCAGGGTTTATCATCTCGACCGTGGATACGAGAGGCTTGATAAAAAGCTCGAAGTTGTAGGGGCAAGAATATGGAGGGAAAAGGAGTGATTACGGTTGCAATATCAAGGGGAAGGATTCTAAAAGAGGCTTCGGCACTACTTAAGAAGGCCGGATTTTCTGTTGGAAGAATGTCGAATGGTTCAAGGAAGCTCGTTTTTGAATACCCCAAGGATAGGATCAAGGTTTTAATCATTCGTCCTATGGATGTACCGTCTTACGTAGAGTACGGAGCGGCAGACTGCGGAGTCGTGGGAAAGGATACGCTAATTGAAGAGAAGCACGACCTCTATGAACCGCTGGATCTAGGAATAGGAAAATGCAGACTCGTTGTTGCCGGACCGAAGGAATTTAATCTCTCATCAAATAGGGTTCTGAGGGTCGCCACAAAATATCCGAGAATTGCACATGAGCACTTTGCGAAAAAGGGCATAAGCGCAGAGATCGTAAAGCTCTATGGCTCTGTTGAGCTTGCCCCTATAGTTGGGCTTTCAGACGTCATAGTAGACCTAAGCGCAACAGGGGAAACACTAAAAAAGAATAATCTCATCGAGATTGAGACAATCGCTAATATTACGGCAAGGCTAGTTGTAAATAAGGTCAGTATGAAGGTAAAGTCAAATGAGATAAAGGATCTTATAGAGAGGCTAAAAGGAGTTCGGCAGATCTGAGTCCAAATAAGTTTTATTCCTCTGTGTTATATTTTTATCTTATCTCCACCGATAAATCACACAACATCCATTACATTTGATTTCTTTATGAGTGTTTTAACCTATAATCAAAAATAAACTTGATTCTGTATGGGTCTATCCCTGGCTCTGTGATTTCCCTGTAACCGAATATCAATACCAAAGATCCGCTTGCAGATATAGTGCCTTCCAACTTTAGTATGGGTATTTATCAGTCCTCCAGTTTAAGGAAACCCGCGGGCTGTCTCAGTTCTTTATTATTCCCCTCAATCTCTCAATGACCTTTTCAAATTCCTGACCATACTTTCTGTTATGCTCTGAAAGAAAGTTCTTCCATTCCGGAAGTTGTTCTACCGCCTCTTCAGGTGATAATTGAACAATTACCGTAGTGTCTCCTTGTCGAATCCTTCTTGTCCCTAGCTCTGGATTTCTTTCTACCTGGAATCTAAAATTATCATAAGCCCTCTTCAATTCCTCGTCATACCTTCTTTGAATATCCTGTAGGGAATTCAAGTTTAGTTCAACCTCTGATATGTTCTGCTCACTCTTTAAAGTTTCTACAGCTAAGATTCCTTCTCTCTTTCTTTGAAATTCAGATGAAGAATCTCTTAATTTAAGTGAATCAATCAACTTCAGTTGTGCCTGTTCTAACAAGTAAGGTTTTCCCTCCTCCCTTAGTATCCGCCAAAGTTCCGTTGCATCAATTTCACCCTTGTTGAATTTGGCTAATATGGAGGTCAATTTCTCCTGATCTTTTATTTTTTCCTTTTCTTCAGCCGTTAGTCCACCAATTTCTGCTACTTTTTCCATTGCAATTTCAAGAGCGGTTTTTATCTCTTCCATCTCCTTTACCTCCCTTGAAATACAACCATATTTAGAAAATTCTTTACTTTTCCATATAAGGAACTCTGTATTCTAACCCTCAGATATAGATCTCCAGGGATCCCTCCATTCCTTGAGAGAACCCCTAACCCTTTTAACCTTATTTGTTGTCCATCCCTTATACCCGGTGGTATTTTGACCATTAAGTCTCTTGACTTTTCTCCCTTTCTGTAGAGGTATCTTATTTCATCCCCCATTTTAGCCTGACCAGGAGTAAGGTAGATAGTATCATATAAATCCTTACCCCTTTTGGGAATCTCTATCCCAGTGAGTTTCATTAAGGCGTGTTTAATTATTCTACCAGATATTCCAGATAAAAAAGTGGTCTGTTTACTAAAGATTGGTGGTTTCCTAGAGCCACAAGACTCTTCCTGTCTTGGGTATGCCTCTAATCCCCATATGTAAGATCCAAAAAAGATTTGCCCAAAAACCCCTGGTACTCTAAACTCAAAGCTCCGGTATTTAGAACCATACATGTCATAGAAAACCTCATCTACGCTTCTAAACCCGAATACCTTAGCCAACTCATCAAAAATACTATTTATATCAGAGCCCTTAAAGATATCCTCCTCAGTATAGCTCTGTCTAAATCTTTCATACCCAGAAGAGCCATACCGATGACGTAAGGCATCATATCGTCTTCTTTTTTGCGCATTACTTAATACTGAATAAGCCTCATTTATCTCCTTCATCCTTTCTGTAGCGGAGGGATTATCCCTGTTTCGGTCTGGGTGGTATTGAAAAGCCAGTTCATGATACGCTTCCTTTATCTGCTGCCCAGTAGCCTCTTCATCTACTCCCAGGATCTTGTAATAGTCTTTTTGATTCATGATGCTCTCACTGTTTTATTTCGCCATCTGTCTTGTTAGAAAAATGGAGTAAATCCATAATGCAAATATGAAGAAAAACCCATTCAAATAATTCTATAGAATAGGTCCTCTAGTAATTATAAACGTCAAAATAAGAATTTGAAAACAAATATGCCTTTTTTCAAAACCTCGA